>NZ_JBLZPH010000153.1:0-202 GCF_049199205.1 Shinella sp. M31
CACACGGATGGCGCTTCCGCTGACAACCAGGAAGTCGCGATGTCCTCCTCGACCCGCTACGGCGACGGCGCTCCCTACGCCGGCCGTTAATCGACGCCTCACAAGGCCCTTCGCCGACCGGCAGGTCCGGTCGGCTGATCCTCCCAAATTCGAAAGGTTAAGACCATGAACAAGTTCGCAATCGCCATCGCCGCCCTGTCGC
>NZ_JBLZPH010000154.1:0-63228 GCF_049199205.1 Shinella sp. M31
GGCGATCGGCAACGGTATCCTTACGGATGCATTTCTGCGCACCAGCGACCCGCATATCTTCGCGGCCGGCGATTGCGCGGCCGTGGCGCAGCCGGGTGGTGGGCATGTGCGTCTCGAAAGCTGGCGCAATGCGCGCAGCCAGGCCGAAACCGCGGCTCGCAATATGGCGGGCGCATCCGAAACCTTTGCCGCCATCCCCTGGTTCTGGTCCGATCAGTACGATCTCGGCTTGCAAGTCGCCGGCCTGCCGCGGCCCGAGCATCAGAGCATCCTTAGATCGCTCGCACAGGGTGAACTGGAATTCTACCTCGAAGATGGCAGGCTCGTCGCGGCCGCCGCCCTTGGTGCCGGCAATAGCCTCGCCAAGGATATCAAGCTCGCGGAAATGCTGATCGCGGCTGGCATCAGCCCCGACCCCGCGGCCCTTGCCGATCCCGCAGTGAACCTCAAGGCGCTCCTCAAAAGCGCACGGGCGGCGTGATGCAGAGGCTTGATATTTTCCAGTCGCTCTGGGCCATGGAGCGCCGGCATACGGACGGCCACGAGCGAAGCCTGGCGGAAAACATCGCCATGATCGCGAAGGCAAGCTTCGACGGCATCAGCGCGCATTATACGAACCGTGCGGATGTCGTTGCGCTCGACGACGCCATTCAGGGCACCGGCCTCAGGATCGAGGGTGTCTGCTTCCCGCGCACCGTCGATGACCTGCGCCTGCCGCTGGAACTGGCGGCGGAATTCCCGGTCAGCCACATCAACCTGCAACCCGACGTCCGGTTGCGCCGAGTGGAGGATTGCCTGCCCTTGCTCGACGGCTGGATGCGCCTGGCCGAGGAGGCCGGCATCTCCGTCTTCATCGAAACGCACCGCGACCGCATGACGACGGACCTCTTCTTCACGCTCGACCTTCTCGACCGGCGTCCGGACCTGCCGCTGCTTGCCGATCTCTCGCATTTCCTGGTCGGCCGGGAGTTCGCTTTCCCGGTTGCGGAAGAGAACCACGCCATGATCCGGCGTATTCTTGACAACGCGCAGGCCTTCCACGGTCGCGTTGCCTCGCGCGAGCAGGTGCAGATCGAAATTTCCTTCCCGCATCATCGCCCCTGGCTCGATCTCTTCCTCGGCTGGTGGGATTACGGTTTCCGCCGATGGCGTGCCCGATCGGCCGAGGATGCGACGCTCGCCTTCACCTGCGAGCTCGGCCCGAAACCCTATGCGATCACCGGCCGGGACGGCAACGACACGACGGACCGCTGGGCGGAAGCTCTCCTCCTTCGCGATCTGGTGCGCGACCTCTGGGAGGCGAGCACCGGTCCGCAAGGCTGACGGGATGGCGCTATAAGGCGATGCGCGCTTCGCGCATTGCACGTTATGAATCCTGAGAGCAGGCCGTCGGCCCTTGAAACGCGGGCGTCCAATCGATATCCGGGCGTCTCAAGACGAACTCTCGATAGGTTGACCAGCATGGCCCCCGATTTCCTCGTAACGCATTCCGGCGGCTTCCATGCGGATGAGCTGCTGTCGAGCGTGATCCTGACGCGCCTGTTTCCGGCGGCCCGCATCGTGCGCAGCCGCGCGCCGGACTGGATCACGCCGGCGGACGACAGGATCATCTATGACGTCGGCGGCGCCTTCGATCCGGCTGCCGGGATTTTCGATCATCATCAGCGCGGCGCACCCTTGCGCGATGACGGCCAGCCGTTCAGCTCCTTCGGGCTGGTCTGGCGCCAGTTCGGCCGGGATTATCTGAATGCCGCGGGCATCCCCGCCGACGATATCGACGCCCTGCATGCGAGCTTCGATCTCGATTTCGTGCTGCCGGTGGATCTGATGGACAATGGCGCCCTGAGTCCTTCGGCGGCCGGCGCGCTGGCCAAGCTGACGCTGCCCGTCCTGCTGGAAACGCTCAAGCCCGTCTTCGACGACAAGGAGCCGGGTGCCGACGACCGGGCGTTTCACGAGGCGCTCGCGATCGCCCGCGGTTTCGTGGAAGCGTCGATAAGACAGGCGGCGGCAAAACTCCGCGCCGAGTCGATCGTGCTTCGGGCGATTGCGGCGGCCGGCGACGGACGCGTGCTGGAGCTTCCGATGGGCATGCCGTTCCGGCCTGCGATCGTCAAGGCGGGTGCCGATCACCTGCTGTTCGTGGTTCATCCGCGAGACACCGACTGGTGCCTGACCGGCATCCGGCGGGCGAGCGACGGGTTCGAGCTGCGCGCCGATCTGCCGGCGGCCTGGGCGGGATTGACCGGGGAGACCCTGGCGGCGGTCTGCGGCGTCGCGGGCGCTACATTCTGCCACAACGGCCGGTTTATCGCCGCGGCGACGACGCGGGAAGCAGCGCTCGAAATGGCGCGGATCGCGGTCGCCCATGCGCTCGCGCCGCAACGGACGGTCGCTGCCTCGCCGTAAACGGCCGCACGGCGTCCGGCAGGGCCGCAATCTTCTTGATGGGAGATATCGGGCTTTAGCGCCGCAGAGCTCTTTCGACCGCCCTTGCGTTGGCAACTAGTGCTGCATCGCGTCCGCCCGCGGCGGCCAGCATCAGGCCGACCGGGGCTTCGCCCTCGCCATGCGCCGGCAGCGAGATGGCGCAGCCGTCGAGCATGTTGATGAGCGTCGGGTTGCGCAGCAGCGTCAGGTTGGTCTTCACGAAAAGATCGTTGTCGGCTTCGAGCGATGCGATGGACAGGGCGATCATTGGGACGGTCGGCATGGCGAGCACGTCGTAGGGCGAGATGGCGCGGTTCGTTTCCTCGATATAGGCGCGGCGCAGGTGCAGCATGTCGATATAGTCGGCTGCCGTCTGCTCCTTGGCGCGCAGGATGCGGGCGCGGACCCGCTGATCGTAGTCATCGCCATGTTCTTCCAGCAGGTCGCGGTGCCAGGAGAGCGCTTCGGGCGCCGGAAAGCCACCCTTGGCGTTGATTTGAAGGACCATCTCGAACTGCTTGAGTGCGATCTCCGTCACGATCGCACCGGCATCGGCGAGGCGCTTGATGGCGGCTTCGAAAGTCTTTGCCACCTGCGGCTCGATACCGTCGAAGACGACGGATTGCGGCACGGCGATGCGCAGACCCGCAACGGAACGCTCGCCTTCGCTGGCAAGCGTCGCGCCGCTCAGAATTTCGTGCAGGCTGGCGCAGCAATCAACGCTATTGGCGAGCGGGCCGATGGAATCGAGCGTGAAGGAGAGGGGAAGCGCGCCCTCGGTCGGCACGGTGCTGGCGGTCGGCTTGTAGCCGACGATGCCGCAGAGCGCGGCGGGGATGCGGCAGGAGCCGCCGGTATCGGAACCGATCGCGGCCGCCGCCATGCCGTCCGCCACGGAAACGGCCGCACCCGAGGAGGAGCCGCCGGGAATGCGGCCGGTCGCACGGTCGTAGGGGTTGGCGGGCGTGCCGTAGTGCGGATTGATGCCGACGCCGGAGAAGGCGAATTCGGTCATGTTGTTGCGGCCGATGACGATGAAGCCGGCCGCCTTGAGGCGTGCGATGGCGGGCGCATCCGCCTTGGCCGGTGCGGCATGGGCCAGCACCTTGGAACCGGCCGGCGTCGGCTCGCCCTCGAGGTCGAACAGGTCCTTCACCGCAATCGGAATGCCGGCGAAACGCGAGGGGGCGAGGCCGGCCTTGCGCAGATCGTCGGCAGCCTTGGCCGCGGCGCGTGCTTTGTCCGTATGGACCTTGACGAAGGCGCGCGCGCCTTCGCCCGATGGATCGGCAATGCGCGCGAGCGATGCCTCGACCAGTTGCGACGCGGTGACCTTGCCTGTCGCCAAGTCCGCCGCAAGTTCGTTCAGTGTTGCGCGCATTGTTTGTCTCCTGCCATGTCCGAATCAGCCGGATCAAAATAGTGGATTTCAAGCCGCATGCAGCCCTTCTTCGACTTGAGGGACCATGCAGCGGGTGGCTCTGTTTATGGCTATCGCTGCAGCAATGGACGTCCAATCGGCTTCAGGCCGAGGGTGTCGCAGCCGACGTGCGTTTCGCCAGCTGGTGCTCGCGCCAGATGGTGAAAAGGCCTGCGCCGACGACGATGGCCGCGCCGATCACCATGTTGGGCGTGATGATCTCGTTAAACAGCGTGACGGCGAGGATGACGTTGAGAACCAGCTGGAAATAGGTGATCGGCTGGATTTCCGCCGCCGGCAGGAGGCCATAGGCGCGGATCAGGAAATAGTGGCTGAGGGTGCCGCAGATGCAGAGTGCTGCCAGCGCGAACCAGTCGGATGGAACAACCTGCGTCCAGTAGAATGGGCCGATCAGCGAGATCGCCACCGCGCCTGCGGTGCCGGCATAAAACAGGCTCGTGACGGCGGAATCCTCGCGGCTGACGGCGCGTGTCGCAATGCTGTATAGCGCAAAAAGCACGGAGGCGCCGAGCGGCAGAAGCAGCGACAGGTCGAAATGCACGTTGACGGGATTGATGATCACGAGCACGCCGACAAGGCCGACCAGCACGGCCGTCCCGCGCCGCCAGCCGACCGCTTCGCCCAGCAGCGGGATCGAGAGGATCGTGATGATGAGCGGTGTCGCCTGGAAGATCGACTGGCTCATGGCAAGGCCGGCATGCACATAGGCGAAGACGATGAGGACGATTTCCGCGACCAGCAGCAGGCCGCGCGATATCTGCAGCCATGGGCGGCGCGTGCGGATTGCTTGGCGCAGGCCGCCCGGCGAGGATGCGGCAAAACCGGTGACAAACAGCGCGAAGGCCCAAAACCGGATCATCGTGATGAACAGCGCGGGATAGCGATCGCCAAGATATTTGGTGATCGCGTCCTGCCCGGCAAAAATGCAGATGGCCAGGAAGGTGAAAAGGTAACCGCGGGTTTTGGGGCTCATGGCATCGACAGGCTGAGAATCGGTGCGCCGTTGATAACACGGAGCGGTGACTTGGGCTCGGCCAAATGAAGCCGAGCCACGCCTTTCTGTTTCCAGGTTGTTTTTTGAGCCGGGTCAGCCGCCGCAAGGCGGGCTTAAACAGCCCGCCACGGACCGGCCTTCGTGTCCTTACGTCTGAATCGCGCGGGTCAGCGTCAGCGCCGCGATGGTGCAGATCGCGCCCGAGATGAGGTACCCGCCGATGAAGACGATGCCGAAGGTGCTGGCAAGGCCGAGCGCCACGAGCGGCGCGAAGCCGGCGCCGAGCAGCCAGGCAAGGTCGGAGGTCAACGCCGCGCCCGTATAGCGGTATTGCTGCGTGAAGCGCGAGGAGACCGCACCCGAGGACTGGCCGAAGGTCAGGCCGAGGATGAAGAAGCCGATCAGGATATAGGCATCCTGTCCCTTGCCGCCGGCATCGAGCAGGAAGGGTGCGGAGAAGGAGAAGATCGCGATCAGGATCGCGCCGACCATCAGCTGGTTGCGTCGGCCGATCCGGTCCGCCATGACGCCTGATAGCACGATGCCGACCGCGCCGACCGCCGCACCCGCCACCTGCACCCAGAGGAACTGCGCCGCCGACTGGCCGCCCGTCAGCGTGACCCAGGACAGCGGGAAGATCGTGACGAGATGGAACATGGCGAAGCTGGCGAGCGGCACGAAGGCGCCGAGCACGACGTCCATCGCGTGTTTGCTCAGCATTTCGAAGATCGGCCGCGCCTGAAGCTCCTGCGCTTCCATGGCCGCGCCGAATTCCTTGCTGGCGACGATGCGCAGGCGGGCAAAAAGCGCCACGACGTTGATCGCGAAGGCGACGAAGAACGGATAGCGCCAGCCCCAGGCGAGGAAGTCGGATTCCGAAAGGTTCGTTACGAAATAGGCGAAAAGAATGCTGGCGAGCGCAAAGCCGAACGGCGCGCCGAGCTGCGGGATCATTGCATACCAACCACGGCGGTTTTCCGGCGCGCTGAGATTGAGCAGCGATGCCAGCCCGTCCCAAGCGCCGCCGAGGGCAAAGCCCTGCCCGAGCCGGAACAGCGCCAGCAGCGCCACAGCCCAGTAGCCGATCGTGTCATAGCCAGGCAGGAAGGCGATCGAAGCGGTGGAGCCGCCGAGGATGACGAGGGCCGCGGTCAGCTTCGTGCCACGTCCATAGTTGCGGTCGATCCACATGAAGACGAAGGAGCCGACCGGCCGGGCCAGGAAAGCCAGCGGAAACAGCGCAAACGACATCAGGGTCGCCGCGACCGCGCTCGACGCAAAGGGGAAGATCAGCTTCGGGAAGACGAGGATGGAGCCGAGGCCGTAGACGAAGAAATCGAAGAATTCGGAGGTGCGGCCGATGACCACGCCGATGGCGACACTGCCCGGCGACAAGGGCTTGTCGTCGTGATGCATGCGACGGGCATCCCGTTCCAGGCCTGACGATGTGGGATGTTGGGTGGCCGAACTCATGAACTCCTCCGCGCGGATTTGCGTCATGTGGTTAGAATGTTGATCAAACGGCGTCCGATATCAAGGACAGATCACGAACCGGAGCACATTGTCCTTCGGGTGCCGGAATTGATAGCGGGCATTTCTAATGCGCTAGTACAAACGCGCATCGACAGATAGTCCCTGATTGACTAACCTCCTGCGACAGAATGCTGCGCTGCGACGATGGACCTCATTTCCAACTGTGGCTGTGCCCGATTATTGCCGACTAGACAGAACGCAAGTTGAGGCCGAAATGCCGAAGCAATTCAGTTTAGCCCGAAGATTCACCCTTTTTGCCCTGATGATGGCCACCCTTTCGGGGTGCAATCTGGTCGTCATGTCGCCCTCGGGTGATATTGCGGCGCAGCAAAGAGACCTCATCGTCATCTCGACGATCCTGATGCTCGTCATCATCGTGCCCGTGATTTTCCTGACGCTGTTTTTCGCCTGGCGCTACCGCCAGTCGAACACGGCGGCGAAATATGATCCCGAATGGCATCACTCGACGGGCCTCGAAGTGATCATCTGGTCGGCGCCGCTCGCCATCATCATCGCGCTCGGCGCGATCACCTGGGTGAGCACGCACAAGCTCGATCCCTATCGCCCGCTCGACCGGATCGATGTGGCCCGGCCGGTCACCGACGCGGTGAAGCCCATCACGGTCGAGGTCGTGGCGCTCGACTGGAAGTGGCTGTTCTTCTATCCGGATTACGGCATCGCCACCGTCAACGAGATGGCGGCTCCCGTCGATGTGCCGATCAATTTCAAGCTCACCGCCTCCTCGGTGATGAACGCCTTCTACGTTCCGGCCCTTGCCGGCATGATCTACACCATGCCGGGCATGGAGACGAAGCTGCACGCCGTCATCAACAAGGCCGGCGAGTATGAGGGCCTGTCGTCCAACTACAGCGGCGACGGCTTCTCCCATATGCGCTTCAAGTTCCACGGCGTGGATCAGGCCGGCTTCGATGCCTGGGTCGCCCGCGTGAAGCAGAACGGGACCGCGCTCAACCGCGATGCCTATCTGAAACTCGAAAAGCCGAGCACCAAGGAGCCGGTGCGCTACTACGCGACCGTCGAGAACGGGCTTTATGAAGCCGTGCTGAACTTGTGCGCCCGCGAGGGCCAGATGTGCATGAAGGACATGATGCATATCGACATGATGGGCGGTGCGGGCAAGGAGAGCCACGACAACAAGGCCAAGCTGGAGCACGACAACCGGCATGCCGCGGAAGAGGCGCCCGCCGCCACCTTCCCGGAAACCGGCAACCCTGCACGCAGCGAAGAGCCCGCCGAAGGCATCGAAGAGCGGCAGGAAGAGCCGGCCACGATGAACCACGACGCGCACCAGTCGCACTAGCGCATTTCCGGCCGGAGCGGTATCGCTTCGGCGTCGGATAATGCAGTCAAAACCAGGATTTCATGGCACCCGCGCCTGACGCGGATGCGCACTCGACAAGCAATTGGACGATCCCATGTTCGGTGACATCAGCCTCACGAAATTCCTCTTCGGTCGGCTTTCCCTTGAAGCGATCCCCTACCACGAGCCCATCCTCGTCGTGACCTTCGCGGCTGTGGCCATCGGCGGCCTCGCCGTCCTGGCGCTCATCACGAAGTTCAGGCTCTGGGGCTATCTCTGGAACGAATGGTTCACGAGCGTCGATCACAAGAAGATCGGCATCATGTACATCATCCTCGCCATCATCATGCTGCTGCGCGGCTTTGCCGATGCGATCATGATGCGCATCCAGCAGGCGATCGCCTTCAACGGCAACGAGGGTTACCTCAACCCGCATCACTATGACCAGATCTTCACCGCCCATGGCGTGATCATGATCTTCTTCGTGGCGATGCCCTTCGTCACCGGCTTCATGAACTATGTCGTGCCGCTGCAGATCGGCGCGCGTGACGTCTCGTTCCCTTTCCTCAACAACTTCTCCTTCTGGATGACCACGGCCGGCGCCATCATCATCATGATGTCGTTGTTCGTCGGCGAATTCGCGCGCACCGGCTGGCTGGCCTATCCGCCGCTGTCGGGCGCCGATTACAGTCCGGGCGTGGGTGTCGATTATTACATATGGGGCCTTCAGGTGGCGGGCGTGGGCACCACGCTGTCAGGCATCAACCTCATCGCGACCATCGTGAAGATGCGCGCGCCCGGCATGACCTTCATGAAGATGCCGATCTTCACCTGGACGTCGCTCTGCACGAACATCCTGATCGTCGCGACCTTCCCGATCTTGACGGCAACGCTCGCGCTCCTGTCGCTCGACCGCTATGTCGGCACGAACTTCTTCACCAATGACCTTGGTGGCAATCCGATGATGTACATCAACCTCATCTGGATCTGGGGCCATCCGGAGGTCTATATCCTCGTCCTGCCGGCCTTCGGCATCTTCTCTGAGGTGGTCGCCACCTTTAGCGGCAAGCGCCTCTTCGGCTATGCCTCAATGGTCTATGCGACCTGCGTCATCATGATCCTGTCCTATCTCGTGTGGCTGCACCACTTCTTCACGATGGGCTCGGGCGCCTCGGTGAACGCCTTCTTCGGCATCACGACCATGATCATCTCGATCCCGACGGGCGCGAAGATGTTCAACTGGCTCTTCACCATGTATCGCGGCCGCATCCGCTACGAGGTGCCGATGCTGTGGACGATTGGCTTCATGGTGACCTTCGTCATCGGCGGCATGACGGGCGTCATGCTCGCGATCCCGCCGGCCGACTTCGTGCTGCACAACTCGCTTTTCCTGATCGCCCACTTCCACAATGTCATCATCGGCGGCGTGCTGTTCGGCCTGATGGCGGGCGTCGTCTACTGGTTCCCGAAGGCCTTCGGCTACAAGCTCGATCCCTTCTGGGGCAAGATGAGCTTCTGGTTCTGGCAGATCGGCTTCTTCTTCGCCTTTATGCCGCTCTATGTGCTCGGCCTTATGGGCGTCACCCGCCGCGTCAGCCAGTTCGAGGATCCGTCGCTGCAGATCTGGTTCATCATCGCGGCCTTCGGTGCGGGCCTGATCGCCATCGGCATCGCCTCCTTCGTCATCCAGCTCGTCGTCAGCTATCTCAAGCGTGACCAGCTGCGCTGCGACAGCGGCGATCCGTGGAACGGCCGCACGCTCGAATGGTCGACCTCCTCGCCGCCGCCGGACTACAATTTCGCTTTCACGCCCGTCGTGCACGACCATGACAGCTGGTACGATATGAAGAACCGCGGCTACGAGCGTCCGACCGAAGGCTTCAGGCCGATCCACATGCCGAAGAACACCGGCACGGGCGTCATTCTCGCCGGCATCAGCATCGTTCTTGCCTTCGCGCTGATCTGGTACATCTGGTGGCTGGCGGCGGTTTCCTTCATCGCCATCATCGCGGTGTCGATCGCCCATACCTTCAACTACGATCGTGACTTCTTCATCCCCGCCGAGACCGTGACGGCGACGGAAGATGCGCGCACGACGCTGCTTGCAGAACGGACCTGAGCCCATGAGCGCGACCCAAGTCCAAAATCCTGACGGAAAGCCCGTCTTCTACCTCAAGGAAGACCATCACCCGGAAAACAGCACCATGCTGGGTTTCTGGCTCTACCTGATGAGCGACTGCCTGATCTTCGCCGTGCTCTTCGCGACGCATGGCGTGCTCGGCCGCAACTATGCCGCCGGTCCGTCGCCGGCCGATCTCTTCGACCTCAACCTCGTCGCCATCAACACGGCGATGCTGCTCCTGTCCTCCATCACCTACGGCTTTGCGATGCTCCAGATGGAGCGCAACGCCAAGATGGAAACGCTGGTCTGGCTCGGCATAACAGGCGTCTTCGGCGCGGCCTTCCTCGGGTTGGAACTCTACGAGTTCTACCACCTGATCCTCGAAGGGGCGGGACCGACGCGGTCGGCCTTCCTGTCGTCCTTCTTCACGCTGGTCGGCACGCACGGCCTGCACGTCACCTTCGGCACGATCTGGCTGATCACGCTGATGGTACAGGTCAAGAAGCGCGGCCTGACGCCTGAAAACCGCCGCCGGCTGATGTGCCTCTCGATGTTCTGGCACTTCCTCGACGTCATCTGGATCGGCGTCTTCTCCTTCGTCTATCTGCTCGGAGTCCTCGGATGAGCGCGAACCCCACTCACGAAAGCGCGCATGACGCCCATCATGCCCACAGCGACGGGCATGGCGCAGGCCACGGATCGTTCCGGGGCTATATGATCGGCTTCGTGCTCTCGATTATCCTGACGGCCATTCCGTTCTGGCTGGTCATGGGCGGCGTGCTCGACAGCAAGCTCCTCACCGCCGTTCTCGTCATGGGCATCGGCGTGGTGCAGATCGTCGTGCACATGGTCTATTTCCTGCACATGAACACCCGCTCGGAAGGCGGCTGGACCATGATGGCGCTGATCTTCACGCTGATCATCGTCGGCATCGCGCTCGCCGGCTCGCTCTGGGTCATGCATCATCTCAATGCCAACATGATGCCGATGACCCACGAGATGATGAAGAATATGCCCTGACGTGGCTGTGTGCGCAGATAATGGACCGGGCGGAGAGGACAAGCCGCCCTCCCGCAACCGTCTGGCCCTGACGGTCTTCCTGCTTTGCCTCGTCGCCGTCTTCCTCGCGCTCGGCAGCTGGCAGGTGCAGCGCCTTTCCTGGAAGCTCGACCTCATCGCCCGCGTGGAAACGCGCATCCATGCCGATCCGGTGCCGGCGCCTTCGGGTGCTATCGATCCGGCGGAGGACGAATATCGCCGCGTCACCGCCACGGGCCTCTTCGATCACGCAAAATCGGTGCTGGTGCAGGCCGTCACGGAACGCGGTGCCGGTTTCTGGGTGGTGACGCCGCTGCGGCAGGCCGATGGCTCGACGGTTCTTGTCAATCGCGGGTTCGTACCGGCGGACAAGCGCTCTCCCGAGGCGCGCCTTGCCAGTGAATTGGCCGCCGGACCGGTCTCCGTGACAGGGCTCCTGCGCCTGAGCGAGCCCGGCGGGGCCTTCCTGCGCGCCAATGACCCGGCCGGCGACCGCTGGTTCTCCCGCGACGTGGCGGCCATCGCGGCGGCGAAGGGACTGACCGATGTGGAGCCCTATTTCATCGATGCGGATGCGACACCCAATATGGGCGGTCTTCCCATTGGCGGCCTGACGGTCGTGACCTTCCGCAACAGTCATTTGGTCTATGCGCTGACCTGGTATGCATTGGCCGTCATGAGCGCGGGCGCCGTCTACCTCGTGCTCCGGCGCAAGGCATTTTAGCTTTTTCTTATTCTTTGTGCGTGGTAATCTGGTGGCTTGGGGACAACCCTGTTTTCAACCGCACCGGAGGCTGCCATGACCGCATTCAATGTCGTGCGTTTTAAAGTCAAACCGGGCATGGAGGCGACCTTCCTCGATGCCCATCGCGGCGTCGCCGGCAATTGGGCGGGCCTGCGTCACGCCAATATCATCCAGTCGGGCGAGGGGCGGTACTGCATTGTCGCAGAATGGGACAGCATGGACGCGATGGCGGCGAGCCGGCCGCAGATGATTGCCACGCTCGACAGTTTTCGCGCGACCCTCGAGGATCTCGGCGGTGGGCTCGGCGTGACCGACCCGGTTGCCGGGTCGGTGGTCCTCGCACTGAAGTAGTGCCGTTCAGACTTCGAAGACGTCGTCGAAGGCTTCCGGAAAACTCTGGCGGGCGACGCGTTCGTTGATCTGCAGCATCGCCTCGTAGGACAGCGGATCGAATTCCTTGTCCGCCGCCACGACTTCACGGCCGAAGAGCAGGCTTAGGCGTGCGGCATCGAGATTGCCGCGCTCGAAAGGCTCGGCCCCGAAATGATGCCAGAGCGCATGCACGAAAGCGGCGTCGATACGGTACTCGGCCGTTCCCGCGCGTGCCTTGCGGGGCAGCGCCTTGATGGGTGTCACCCCGCGCGGATTGGCGCGGCGGATGGTGAATTGCACACCTGTGCCCGGCATGCCCGAGGGAAAGCCGCGGTGTTTGATCATGTCGGGCAGAGTTGCTTTTCCCATGTCCTCAGGTCCCGTTCTGGCCGATCTTGTCCTCAGTCTTCGTGTCGAAGTCGGAGGCGTCGTGGCGTTCATGCAGCTGCTCGGACGGATCGCCGGTCAGTCTGTTGACCATGCGGCCGCGCTTGACCGCAGGGCGTGCGGCGATTTCGGCCGTCCAGCGCTGGACGTTCTTGTAGCTCTGCACGTCGAGGAAGGTGCCGGCGTCGCCGTAAGCCTGCCCGAGTGCGAGGCCACCATACCACGGCCAGATCGCCATGTCGGCGATCGTATAGTCGGCACCGGCCATATATTGGTTGTCGGCGAGATGCCGATCGAGCACGT
This sequence comes from Shinella sp. M31, assembly GCF_049199205.1. Taxonomy (NCBI): domain Bacteria; kingdom Pseudomonadati; phylum Pseudomonadota; class Alphaproteobacteria; order Hyphomicrobiales; family Rhizobiaceae; genus Shinella; species Shinella sp. M31. The sequence goes on from NZ_JBLZPH010000154.1 coordinate 12,687, forward strand.
CGAGCTGGCGCTTCACTTCCATGGCGTAGCGGTCGATGGCGTATTTGATGTGGATCGGCGCGTAGGCATAGAAATGCCCGAAACCGCCGCCGAGAAAGGGTGCGGAGCCCATCTGCCAGAACAGCCAATTGAGGGTTTCCGTGCGGGCGCGCAGGTCGCTCGGCAGGAAGGCGCCGTATTTTTCGGCGAGGTAGAGCAGGATCGAGGCGGATTCGAAGACGCGCACCGGCGCGCCGCCGCCCTTTGGCGCGTGGTCCATCAGCGCCGGGATCTTGGAGTTCGGATTGACCTCGACGAAGCCGGAGCCGAACTGGTCGCCATTGCCGATGCGGATCGGCCAGGCGTCATATTCCGCGTCGGTGTGGCCGGCGGCGAGAAGCTCCTCCAGCATGATGCCAACCTTCACGCCATTCGGCGTCGCCAGCGAATAGAGCTGCAGCGGGTGTTTTCCGACCGGCACGTCCTTGTCTTCGATCGCGCCGGCGGTAGGGCGGTTGATATTGGCGAAGGCGCCGCCATTGCCCTGTTCCCATTCCCAGACCTTGGGCGGCTGGTAGCCGGCGGGAAAATTGTCGCTGGGTGATTTTTCGGTCATGAAATTCAACCTTGTTTCGCGGGAGGAAATCGATCTGCCGGAATCGGCACGTTTCCATATAGGAACCCTATCGGCTTTTACTCACCCTTCCCGCGTCTGCTTTCAAGAGATGTTTTTTCATATCCGCTTCGACAAACGAAAACGCCCCGCAAGATGCGGGGCGTTCGTTGCGGATGTGCCTTGGGAGAGATCAGGCGGCCTGACGGTTTTCGACGTCGGTCGGGACCGTAGCAATGGTCTTGAGGATCTGCGAAGCGATCTGGTAGGGGTCTCCCTGCGAGTTCGGGCGGCGGTCTTCGAGGTAGCCCTTGTAGTCGTTGTTGACGAAGCTGTGCGGCACGCGGATCGAGGCGCCGCGGTCAGCCACGCCGTAGCTGAACTGGTGGATCGAGGCGGTCTCGTGCTTGCCGGTCAGGCGCATGTGGTTGTCGGGGCCGTAGACGGCGATGTGGTCGGCGCGGGCTTCGGCAAACGCATCCATCAGATCTTCGAAATAGGCCTTGCCGCCGACTTCGCGCATATATTCGGTCGAGAAGTTGGCATGCATGCCCGAGCCGTTCCAGTCGGTGTCGCCGAGCGGCTTGCAGTGGTATTCGACGTCGATGCCGTACTTTTCCGTCAGGCGCTGCAACAGGTAGCGGGCGAGCCAGATTTCGTCGGCGGCCTTGCGCGAGCCCTTGCCGAAGACCTGGAATTCCCACTGGCCCTTGGCGACTTCGGCATTGATGCCTTCATGGTTGATGCCGGCAGCCAGGCAGATGTCGAGATGTTCTTCGACGATCTTGCGGGCGACGGCGCCGACATTGCTGAAGCCGACGCCGCAATAATACGGACCCTGCGGAGCGGGGAAGCCGGCATCCGGGAAGCCGAGCGGGCGGCCGTTCTGGTAGAAGAAATATTCCTGCTCGAAACCGAACCAGGCGCCATCGTCGTCGAGGATCGACGCGCGGGTGTTGGACGGATGCGGCGTCTTGGCGTCGGGCATCATGACTTCGCAAAGTACGAGAACGCCGTTCTTGCGCTCGGGATCCGGATAGGAAGCGACCGGCTTCAGCACGCAGTCGGAGCTGGAGCCTTCGGCCTGCTGGGTCGAGGAGCCGTCGAAGCCCCAGTTCGGGAGCTGATCGAGCGTCGGGAAAGCGTCGAATTCCTTAATGAGGGTCTTGCCGCGCAGGTTCGGGGTGGGCTTGCAGCCGTCGAGCCAGATGTATTCGAGCTTAAACTTGGTCATTTCGTTCTCTCACGTGACGCTTGGTTCCAAGACCACCGGACATCCTGTCGGCAGTCATTGAACTTTCATATGCATGCGCCGTGCCAGATTGAGATTGCCGCGGAAATCGGCGGAATTTTCTGCCTCGCAGCGACCGCGCCCGCCCGGAAGGCATTGGTATCGCGCAAGGAAGAGGCGGACTGCACAAAAAATAGGCTCAATGGTGTGAAGCAGGAGGCAGGCCGTCTCTTACCTTGACAAAGAGCAAGCTTTTCCTCGAAGCATTTGCGAATCTGCGCTAAATTAGTGCCCGGCCAGACGGAGGGGATGATGGATCACACGCGCACATTCACATCCGTCTCCCCTGAAGAAGGCATCGTTGCCTCCAGTGTTTACATGGCTGGGCGGCGCATCGCCGATATTCCTGTCGAGGAGGCGGGCGCCTGGGCGGCGAAGGAAGGCCATGTCGTCTGGATCGGGCTTCTGGAGCCGAGCCGCGAGCTTCTCCTGCGCGTACAGGCACAGTTTCATCTGCACGATCTCGCCATCGAGGACGCCGAGCATCCGCATCAGCGCCCCAAGCTCGAGCAATATGGCGATGCGCTGTTCATCGTGGCGCGCACCGCGCAGCTGATCGATCGCCGCGTCATCTTCGGCGAAACCCATCTCTTCGTCGGCAATGGCTATATCGTCAGCGTGCGGCATGGCCCCTCGACCTCCTACGCGACCGTGCGCCAGCACTGGGAGACCTGCCCACATTCCTTGGCGAAGGGCGAGGATTTCGTGCTTTACGCCATTCTCGATTTCATCGTCGACAACTACATGCCGGTGCTGGAGCAGCTCGAATACGAGGTCGAGGAGATCGAGGACAAGGTGCTGCTCAAGCCGATGACGGGGCCGGAAATCGAGCGGCTCTACATGATGCGGCGCGATCTCTTGCGCCTGCGCAACGCCGCGCTGCCGCTGGTGGAGGTCTGCCGGCGGCTGACCAGTTCCGATCTGCCGCAAATTCAGGCAGCCATGCATCCGCTGTTTCGCGATGTGACCGACCACATCCGCACGGTGCAGGAAAAGATCGACAGCCTGCGCGAAGTGCTGGCCTTCGCCTTCGAGGCGAGCCTGCTGGTCGGCCAGAGCCAGGAAACGGCGATTTCCAAGAAGCTCGCGTCCTGGGCGGCGATTCTTGCCGTGCCGACGGCGCTCGCCGGCATTTATGGCATGAATTTTTCCGATATGCCGGAGCTTCGGATGGAATATGGCTATCCGATGGTGCTGACCGCCATCGTGGCGACTTGCAGCTTCCTGTACTGGCGGTTCCGCAAGAACGGCTGGCTGTAGGCACTGGCGCTCCCGCCGGGGTAACAGGCCCCGGCGAGACGACTATTTCCGCTTAGAATTCGTCCCAGCCGGCTTCCGCCGCAGGCGCGACCGCACCGCCGTCAAAGGCGCTGGCAATCTTGCCGACCATACGGCGGGCCGGTGAGGCGGTGGGGCGCGCGGTGGTATTGGCCGCGACGACCGGCGCCCTTGCCGGTGCCGCAGCGCGGCTCGATGCTGCGCCGACCTGGAACTGCCCAACAAGCTGGCGCAGACGTTCCGCCTCGGTGGCAAGCGAGGCGCTGGCGGCGGTGGATTGCTCCACCATCGCGGCATTCTGCTGTGTCGTCTGGTCCATCTGGTTGACGGCGGAGTTGACCTCGGCAAGGCCGATCGACTGTTCGCGGGCGGAGGTCGCGATGGCGTTCAGCTGGCCGTTGATGTCGTTGACATGCTGGCCGATGATCTTCAGCGCCTCGCCAGTCTCCGTCACCAGACGAACGCCGCCTTCGACTTCCCTGGCCGAATGGCGGATCAGTTCCTTGATCTCCTTGGCCGCCTGCGCCGAGCGCTGGGCGAGTTCACGCACTTCCTGCGCGACGACCGCGAAGCCCTTGCCGGCTTCACCGGCGCGTGCTGCTTCGACACCGGCATTCAGAGCGAGCAGGTTGGTCTGGAAGGCGATCTCGTCGATGACGCCGATGATGTTGGAGATCTGACGCGAGGAGTCCTCGATGCGCTGCATGGCCGAGACGGCATCCGAGACGACCTTGGTTGAAAGATCGGCCGATCCGGTGGCTTCCGATGCCTTGGCGCGGGCCTCCTCGGCGCGCTTGGAGGAATTGGAGACATTGGCAGTGATCTCGTCGAGAGCGGCAGCGGTCTCTTCGAGGGCCGCGGCCTGCTGCTCGGTGCGGCGCGACAGGTCGTTAGCGGCCTGGCTCAGTTCGCGCGAGCCGCTGTCGATGGCGCCGGTGGCTTCGGAGACGGATTGCAGCGTGGTGCGCAACTGGCCCACGGCGGCGTTGAAATCCTGGCGAAGCGCTTCGAATTCCGGGGCAAAGGACTGCGTCAGCTCGCAGGCGAGATCGCCATGTGCCATGCGCTTGAGGCCGCCGGCGAGACCTTCGGTCGCCTCGGCCATGGCGGCGGCGCGCACGCGATCAACCTCGGCACTGCGCTGGCGCTCGGCTTCTGTTGCGGTGCGCTGGGCTTCGGAGGAGGCTTCGAGCGCGCGGGTGCGCAGGCCATTATCCTTGAAGACCTGCACAGCGCGGGCCATGCCGCCCACTTCGTCGCGGCGCTCGGTCTCTGCGATCGCCACTTCGAGATCGCCGTTGGCGAGCGTGGTCATGGTGCCGGAGAGAATGTTCAACGGGCGGGCGATCCAGGCGCGGATGGCGAAGAAGCCGGCGACGAGGATGGCCGCGAGGCCGATGACGACGGCGAAAATCGTCGTCAGAATGGTGGTCCGCGTGGCATCGACAAGGGCTTGATGGCGCGCTTCGCCGACAGCGGTGATCTTGCCGATCTCGTCGGTGATGTCGTTGATCACAGTGGCGAAGGCGGGTTTGCAGGTTGCGTTGAAATCGGCCTGGGTGCGGGTGACCGCGGCGTCATCCAATGCCGCGCCGGCGTCGGCGATCAGCGCACCGCACTGACTGTTCAAGGCATCGAGCGCTGCCGTCTTGATGGCCTTGATCCGCTCATTGGCAGGCGCGGCGGCGCTGGCCGTATCCATCTGTTTGGAGAAGAAGCCCTCGCTCAGCTTTATATCCGCAACGGCGGCTTCCTTTGCCTCGGGCGTGCGCGCGATCAAAACGTCGGCAATGGCCGAGCGGACGGAGACGAGGCTGCGGCTTGCGCGCGCCAGCATTAGGGTCGCGGTGGATTCTTCGTTCAGCAGCGTGGAATAGGACGTATCGATGAAGGCGATACGCGAGGTACTGTAGGCGGTCACGCCGGCGACGAACAGGCCGAAAGCGCAGAGGATGACGAGGAATTTGCCGATGATGGGGATATTGCGCATGGCTGTTGCCTAAGCTGGAGAAACTGTTCCAGTCGTAGGCCTCGACCGTTAGATTTCGCTTAAAGTTTTATCCACCATTCGGCACAGCAGTTATTCGCAACGGGCATGAATAAGCATTAGCGAATGAAGATCAGCCCCATACCGAGAATGACGAGAGCCGCTCCCGCCCAGGCGCCCGCCGCCGGGCGTTCGCCGGTCCGCAGCCACAGCATCGGCAAGATGATGGCAGGGGAGGTGGCCGAGAGCGTCGAGACGATGCCGACCTTGCCGCCAGAAAGCGCGAAAAGCAGCAATGTCATGCCGATGGCAAGGGCGGTAAAGCCGGTCAGCGCGGTCATGGCCAGCACTTTCGGGGTCAGCGGTCCCTTCGGCTTGACGGAGGCGATCGGCAGCTGCGCCATGACGCTGAGACAGGCAGCCGCGACGCCGACGCGCAGCAGCGAGGCGACGAACGGGTCGAGGCCGGTCTCCATCACGGGCCGCGCGATAATCGAGCCGATGGCTTGGCCGGTCGCGGCACCCAGCCCGAGGAGCACGCCGATCCACAGCGGCCCCTTGATCGTCTCCCACTCATGCATCTGCGCCTTGCGCTTGCCGAAGATGATGGCGAGGAAGACGCCCATGGCCGTCACCGCGATGCCGGCGACAGCCGAGACGGATAGTGCCTCGCCCAGCACCAGCCAGCCGAGCAGGGCGGCGATCGGTGCATTCAGTGCGAAAAGGATGCCGGAGCGGCGCGGGCCGACGCGGTTGAGCGTCGAGAAAAGCAGGGTGTCGCCGATGAAGATGCCGATGAAACCGGAGAGCAGCAGCGGCGTGATCGTCGCCGCGTCCAGCTCGCGCCACGCGCCGGTCACGAGAACGTAGAGCGTCAGCAGCCCCGTGACGAAAATCTGGCGCACACGATTGAAGGTCGGCGCGCCGAGATGACCGGCAGGTCCGGCGGAAATCAGCCCCGTCAGGGCCCAGCAGGTCGCGGCCCCGAGGGCTGCAAGTTCATGAATTGGCATTGTCGTCCGATCGGCAGACTGAAGGACGGAAATCGTGTTCCGCACGCGCCGTTAAAGCGTGATCACGGGCATGTCGTCCAGCCGCATTCCGAGGGATCAACAGCCTTTCTATTCCTTGCCGTCGCGGTCCATAAAGCCCGTGCGTTCGGCGGCGCTTGCGATGAACACGGCTTTCAGATGCTCTGCGGCAGGCGAAAGGCTGTGATGGCGGCGCTGCAGAAGCGAGACGTCGCGCATGACATGGGGGTCGACGAGATCGACTGCGGTCACGCGCACGGCGGAGGCGAGCTGGCTCGAATTCTCCGGCAGCACGGCGACACCCATGCCGGCGGCGATCATGCTGATGGCGGTTGTCGAGAAGCGCACCTCGTATTTCGGCTTGTAGTTCGGCACGACGCGGATGAGATTGTGTTCGACGATGCTGCGCAGCGGATTGGCGGCGGCAAGCGTGATGAGGGTTTCGTCCTTCAGCTCCGCCCAGTGCACGGACTTGCGCCGCGCAAAACGATGGTCCTCCCGGCACATGAACATCAGCTTGTCGCGCAGGAGCGGCGTCGCGGTGATTTCCGGGTCGTCCTCCGACAGGGTGCCGACGGCGACATCCACCTCGTTGCGCTTCAGCGCCGGGGTGATCTGCTCTTCCGGCATGTCCCTGATATTCACGGAGATTTCCGGATACATGCGCAGGAACCGCGCGATAATCGGCGGTACGATCGTAGCGGCCAGCACGATGGCCGCCGCGATCGTCACCTGGCCGCGTTTCAGCGAGGCATTGTCGCGCACGTCGCCGACGGCAAGCTCGAGATCCTTCAGGATTTTTCGTGCCTGCGGCAGAATTCCTGGCCGACCAGGGTGAGCGAGACCATGCGCGTGTGCCGGTCGAACAGACGCACGCCGATTTCGGACTCCAGATCGCGGATGAGGATGCTGACCGCCGACTGGGTGAGATGCAGGTTTCGGGCGGCGAGATTGAACTGGCCGAGTTCGGCCACCGCGATGAAAGCCCGGAGTTGCCGCAGCGTGATGTTCATGGACGCGCGGCCCTCCTGTTATGCTGTTCCCATCAAACCTTGCTGCTCCCCTCCTGTCTAGCTCGCCAGCGCCGGTTGTTCCGTCTGGCCCGCCATCAGCAGGCCGAGTTCGTCGAGGCGGGTGCGGTCCGGCGGCAGTTCGCCGAGGATTTCGCCGTGGAACATCACGAGGATGCGATCACAGATGGCGAAAAGCTCCTCCAGTTCGGTGGAAATAAGTAGGATGGCGCGGCCGTTGTCGCGCTGCTTCAGCATCTCCTCCATCACGAATTCCATGGCGCCGATATCGATGCCGCGGGCGAGCTGGTTGACGAGGATGAAATCCGGGTTGCGGGCGAGTTCACGCGCCACGACGAGTTTCTGCTGGTTGCCGCCCGAGAGAGACCCAATCGCCTGGTTCTCGTCGCGGCTCTTGACGCGGAAACGCTTGATCAGCTCGCGGGTGTGCTCGCTAATCACGCCGCGGTTCAGCATGCCGCCGCTGGCGAAGGGTTTCTGGTCGTAGCGCTGGAGGATGGTGTTTTCGCTGAGCGACATCGAGACGACGATGCCGTGTTTGTGGCGGTCCTCCGGAATGTGGGAAAAGCTGCTGGCATTGATGGTGGCGGGGTCGAGGCCGGTAATGTCCTTGCCGTTCAGCATGACGCGGCCGCTATCGACAGGCAGCAGGCCGGAAAGGGCAAGCGACAGTTCCGTCTGGCCGTTGCCGGAAACGCCGGCGATGCCGACGATCTCGCCGGCGCGCACGTTGAGGCTCACGCCGCGCACGGCGGTAAGGCCGGTCTCGGCGCGGCAGGTGAGGTTTTCCACCGACAGCACGGTGCGGCCGGGCGACTCGGGGCTGCGCGGCAGTTCCATGCGCACGTCGCGGCCGACCATCATATGAGCGAGTGCGCGCGCATTGGTCTCGCCGACATTGACCGTGTGCACCACGCGGCCGTCCCGCATGACGCTGATGCGGTTGCTGACACGCATCACCTCGTCGAGCTTGTGCGATATGAAGACGACGGTCTTGCCGTCCTTGACGAGATCGCCCATCAGCGAGAGCAGGCGGTCGGTCTCCTGCGGGGTCAGGACGGCGGTCGGCTCGTCGAGGATGAGCAGGTCGATGCCGTGGAACAGGACCTTCAGGATTTCGACGCGCTGCTGCTCGCCGACCGAAAGGTCCTCGATGATCGCGTCGGGGCGCACGTCCAGCGCGTAGCGGTCCGAGAGTTCACGGATCTTCGCATGGACCTTGTCCATGTCGTTGATGACGCGCAGCGCCGAGCCCTGGCCGAGAATGTAGTTCTCCGCCACCGTCAGGTTCGGCACGAGCATGAAATGCTGGTGCACCATGCCGATGCGTTGGCGGATAGCCTCGCGCGGGCTGTTGAAGCGCACGGTCTCGCCCTTGAAGACGATCTCGCCCTCGTCGGGCCGCACCATGCCGCAGATCATGCTCATCAGCACGCTCTTGCCCGCCCCGTTTTCGCCGAGCAGCGAGTGGATCTCGCCCTCTTCGATTTCGAGCGATACGCCGTCGCTGGCAATGATCGGGCCGAACCGCTTGCGGATGTTATCGATGCGCAGGAAGGGTTTCTGGGACATGTCCGTTACCTCATCTCGTAGGGCTGGCCGAGCTTGCTGGGAGCGGCCCCCTTGCCGCGGACCACGACGAGCGTGACGATCGTCATGATGTAGGGAAGCGCCTGCAGCACTTGGTAGGGCACGACGATGGACGCCTGCGCCTGAAGCATCAGCTGAAGCGCATAGAACAGGCCGAAGAGCAGCGAGACGAAGAAGGCCCCGGTCGGCGACCAGCGGGCGAAGACCACGACGGCGAGCGCGATGAAGCCGCGGCCCGAGGTGATGCCCTCGACGAACTGGTTGGAATGGCCGAGTGTCAGGAACGCGCCGCCGAGGCCGGCAAGGCCGGTGCCGACAAGGACGGCGGCATAGCGATAACCCGCGACATTGCGGCCGGCGACGTCGACGGCCTTCGGATGTTCGCCGACAGCCCGCAGCGTCAGGCCGAAGGAAGTGCGGAACAGCACGAGGCTCGCCAGGATCGCGACGAGGATGGTCGAGTAGACGATGAGGTTCTGCCGGAAGAACGCTTCGCCGAGGAAGGGAATATCGCTGAGAAAGGGGATATGCACCGGCTGGGCGATCTCGATGCCCTTGCCGGTCGAGACGTAATAGGTGCGGAACAGGAAGGCGGTGAGGCCCATGCCGAGCAGGTTGAGCGCCGCGCCCACCACGATCTGGTCCGCCTTGATGGTGATCGTGAAGAAGGCGAAGATCAGCCCGAACAGCATGCCGCCGGCGATGCCGGCCAGCAGGCCGAGAAGAATGCTGCCGCTCGCGAAGGCCGCCGCAAAGCCGCAGAAGGCGCCGACCAGCATGGTGCCTTCCAGGCCGATATTGAGCACGCCGGCCCGCTCGGAAAACACCTCGCCGATCGAGGCGAAGATCAGCGGCGTCGCAAGTCTCCAGGCGGCGCCGGCTAGCGTCGCGAGGAAGGTGAGAAACATCATGTCGTCCATGGGGAACCCCTTCGGGATTGTCGCCTAAGGTTTTGTTTTCCCGCGGGGCTCAAGCGCCCGCGGGAGTTTCCATTCTTTCAGGCCACGATCCTGAGGATGTCGCGCAGTTTGGCAAAGGCGACGACCGAGAGGATGACCATGCCCTGGATGACCAGCACGAGGACCTGCGGGACCTGCGAGGTGATCTGGAGCACTTCCGAGCCGGAGCGCAGCGTCGCGAAGAGCCCGCCCGAGACGATGGCCGCCAGGGGATTGTTGGCGGCCAGCAGCGCGACCGCGATGCCCTCGAAGCCGTAGCCGGGCGAGATGTTCTGATAGAGCCGGTGCGTGACGCCAGCCACTTCGAACGCCCCGGCAAGGCCGGCCATCGCGCCGGAAATGCACATGGCGATCATGACGTTGCGGGCGACCTGCATACCGGCATAACGGGCGGCATGCGGATTGAGGCCGACGACGCGCAGCGCAAAGCCGCGGCTGCTCCTTTGCAGGAAGATGTAGAGCGCGACAGCCAGCACGATGGCGACGAGGATGCCGATATGCAGGCGCATGTCGGAGACGATGCGCGGCGTCCAGGCTTCCCGGATCAGGCGGGCGGACTGTGGATAGGCCGCACTCGCGTCGCGCATCGGACCGGTGACGAGATAGCTCGTCAGGATCAGCGCGATATAGTTTAGCATGATCGTGGTGACGATCTCGCTCGCCTGGAAGCGCACCTTGAGATAGCCGGCAATGCCGGCCCAGGCCGCACCCGCCAGCGCGCCGGCCAGCATGACGAGGGGCGCATGCACCCAGACGGAGAGCCCGTCGAAGCTGGTCCCGACCAGGGTCGCAGCAATCGCGCCGGCATAGAGCTGGCCCTCGGCGCCGATGTTCCAGATCGAACAGCGGAAAGCGACGCAGAGGCCGGCGCCGATGAGGATCAGCGGCGTCGCCTTGAGCAGGATCTCGCCCACCGAGCGCATGTCCTGGAACGAGCCGAAGATCATGACGGTGACGACGTCGCTGCCATTGAAGCCGTTGAGCCACAACAGAAGGGCGCCGAAGGCAAGGGCGACGAGGACTGCCGCGATCGGAGTCACGGCGCTGATCGCGATCTGCGAGAGCGTCCGGTAGAGGGTCTGGGCTGCTTGAGGATACACGGTCTCGCGCACTCCCTGGTTTACCTGTGCCATAGGATCGGTCCGGATGTTTGTGTGGCATTCGCCGGAGGAGGTTGCGGCCGAAGGATCGGCCGCAGCGCAACGCCGCTTTATTGGCCGTCCGTCTTGATTTCGCCGGCTGCGATCTTGTCGCTGATCGCCTTCACTTCCGCGCGGATCTCCGCCGGAACGGAGACCGGGCCGTCATCGCGGAAGGTGAAGGAGATGACCTTCGGGTCCTTCAGGCCGAAGACGACGTTTTCCGTCGGCGGGGTGCCGTCCTTGATCGATTTCACGACTTCCACCACGCCCTGCGCATAATCGGCGACATAGAGGCCGAGAATGTTGTCGGGCGCGACCGGCGTGAAATCGCTGAAGATCGAGAAGGAGCGCACGTCCTTGCCGGATTCGGCGATTGCCTGGTAACCGCCGACGGTGGCGCCCGAGGCGTTCGGCACGACGAAATCGGCTCCCTGCGAGATCATGCTCAGCGCCGCTTCCTTGGCGGCGGTCGTATCGGTGAAGTTGCCGATATAGGCCTCGCTGATCGGGAAATCCGGGTTGACGCTCTTGGCGCCGTTCTTGAAGCCGGCGAAGGCCTGCTGGATCGGCGGGATTTCCATGCCGCCGACGAGGCCGGCCTTCTTGCCCATCTTCGCGGCGATCACGCCCATCAGGTAGAAGGGCTGGCTGGTATCGGTGTTGAGGCCGATGACATTGCCTTCATGGATGCTGCTCGACGAGATGAGGAAGTAGGTGTCGGGATAGTCGAGCGCGACTTCGAGCGCCGCGTCCTGGAATTCGAAGCCATGGCCGAGAATGACCTTGTAGCCCTGGCTGGCATAGTCGCGGAACGCCTTTTCGAACGAGGCCGGGTTCTGCTGCAGCTCGACATAGCTGATCTTGGCGCCGAGCTGGCTTTCCACGCCCTTCAGCGCATTGAAGCCGATGCGGTTCCAGCCCTCCTCCGAGACGCTGCCGGGCACGAGAAGGCCCATCTTGAAATCGTCCGCCTGTGCGAATGCCGGAATGGACACGGCGATCGACAAGGCGGCTACGCCTTCCAGGAACAGTCTTCTTGAAAATTTCATTGCATTTCCTCCCATTGGTTGATTTTCCGGGATCCGCGCCGGATCTTCACGTCACTTCGCGCGGGTCTGGATGTCGCCTGCGACGATCTTTGCGCTCACGTCGTCGACGAATGTGCGCAGGTCCGCGGGCACCGGTCGGGTGGCCGCGTCGTTGTAGGTGAACTTGATGACGTCGGTGTCCTTCAGGCCGAAGTCGACATTACTGTCCGGCACCTTGCCGTCCTTGATGCCGGCGACGATGCGCACGATGCCCTGGCCGTAATCCGCCAGGAACATGCCGAGCACGTTCTGGGGGGCAGCGTGGGTATAGTCGCTGTAGACGCTGAACGTGCTGGCTTTGCCACCCGATCCTTCCCGCGCGGCCTGGATGACGCCCATGCCGGCCGAATTGGCGTTGGGAATGACGAAATCGGCGCCCTGCGAGATCACGCTGAAGGCCGCTTCCTTGGCGGCGCTCGCATCGGTGAAGCTGCCGAGATAGACGGTCGAGACCGGAAAATCCGGGTTGACGCTCTTGGCGCCGTTCACAAAGCCTTCGAAGGCCTGTGTGATCGGCGGGATCTCCATGCCGCCGATGAGGCCGGCTCCCTTACCCAGCTTCGCGGCGATCACGCCCATGAGATAGAAGGGCTGGCTGGCATCGGTGTTGAGACCGATGACCTTGCCCTCATGAATACGGCTTGAGGAGATGAGGAAGACCGTATCGGGAAAGTCCTCCGCCGCCGTCAGCGCCGCGTCCTGGAATTGGAAGCCGTGGCCAAGCACGACCTGATAGCCCTGGCCGGCATAGTCGCGGAACGCCTTCTCGAAGGCGGCCGGGTTCTCCGGCAGCTCGACATAGCTGATCTTGGCGCCGAGTTCCTTTTCGACCCGTTTCAGCGCGTCGAAGGCGATTCGGTTCCAGCCTTCCTCCCCGACGCTGCCGGGGATGAGAAGGCCCATCTTGAAGTCGTCGGCACGGGCAGGCGTCTGCCAGGTCGAGCCGAAAAGCGTAAGTGCGATAGTGGATGCGAGCAGCGAACGACGTGAAAATGCAGTCTTGTTCATTTCATTCCCCCCTTAGATTGACGTTCAATCCCCCCGGAATTGCCGCTCGGTTATGCGTCCTCCTTGATACGGACGCTTTCGGTCGCGCTCTGCGAGACGAGACGGCCCTTCGAGAAGACGAAGGCGCGGTCCGGTCCGCCGGCAACCAGCGTGTCCGTGTCGATGCAATCGGTGACGACGAAATCGGCGCGTGCGCCGACCTTCAGACCGTGTTCCTTGCCAAGCCCCATCAGGCGGGCAGGGTCCGTCGTGATCATGCGGTGGGCGGCGGCCAGCTCGTCGCCGCGCAGATGGCCGGCGAGCAGCGTCCAGCGCGCGATTTCCAGCATGTCGCCGGAGCCGGTCGGCACGAACGGGTCCTGGATGTTGTCGGAGGCCGTCGCGATGGTGACGCCGGCGCGGTAGAGCTCGGCGACGCGCGTCAGGCCGCGCGGCGGCAGCATCTCGGCGTCGCGGCCCTGCAAATAGAGGTTGGCCGCCGGCAGCGTCACGACGCCGACATCGAGTGCGAGCAGGCGTTCGGCGATGCGCTGGAAGTCCGAGCGGGGGAGCGCGCTCAGCACGGAGACATGGCTGAACACGGTGCGACCCTGCATGCCGAAACGCTCGACCCGTTCGAGGGCCGCATCGAGCAGATGCACGTCGGCCTTGAGGTGCTCGTCGAGATGCAGGTCGACCGGCTTGCCGGCCTTCACGGCGGCGGAAAAGATGAGGTCGAGATACCGTGGCGGGTCTTCGGAGACCGCGGGCGTGCCACCGACGGCATCGGCCAGCGCTACCGCGCCGTCGATGTTCTTGCCGAGCCAGTCGAAATCCTGGCCCGGATGCGGCGTCATGAAGGCGACGAGCTGGAGGGTGATGCGGTCCTTTTCGGCATCGCGGATGCCGGCCAGGGTTTCGATGCCGTGGAAGCCGGCATCCTTGTCGACGTTGATATGGCTGCGGATGCCCGTGGTGCCGCGGGAGAGGCAGCGCTCGACGGTGCGCGTGGCACGCTTGTAAATGTCGTCGGGGCCGGCGGTGCGGGCATATTTGGCGAAGGCGTCGCGGGCGCCCTGCAGCGTGCCGGACGGATTGGGCGTGAAGCGCAGAACGCCGGTCTTGTCGAGATGCTGGTGGGCATCGAGGAAGCCGGCGGTCACCAGCATGCCCGTGATATCGACGCGGGCGCCGCAGGCCGAGGTATCGAGATAGGGTTCGACGGCGATGATGCGCCCATCGGCGCCCACAAGGATGTCGCTGACCGTTTGCGAGCCGTCGTCAAGAATGACGGTTCCGCCCGTAAGCGCAAAGGACTGACCGGCGGCCAGATTTGCGAGCGACGCTGTTGCAGTGTCTCGTACCATTCGTTCCCACCTTCTCGTTATGGCGGAAAACTAAGCATGGGCGATTAGTTCAAACAAATTCATTATTTCAATTGTTTGATAAAATATCAGCAATAATCGCAGGTGCTAAGTTCTCTCGCATTTGCAATATCTTTCGAAGAAGATTTCATAAAATCAATGCATTGAATGCACGAAGGGCAGCCGCCATTGCTCGATGCAATGGCGGCCATTCTTCAAAAATTCAGTGCCGATATTGTGGTTCTTCCGCATCCAATTGCCGGCGAATGGCCGCGAGATGGGCCTTGGCGGACTCTGGGTCGCCTTCGCGCATCTGCCGGTAGGCGGCTTCCGCAATGGCGGGATCGACCGGCGAGACCGTACGGCCGGTCGACATGGCGAGCACCTGCACCTCGGCGGCGCGCTCGAGATAGTAGAGGTCGTCCCAGGCCTCCGCGATGGTGGAGGCGAGCACTAGCACGCCATGGTGCTTCAGGAACACGATGTCGGCATCGCCGACCGTACCGGCAATGCGCGCGCCCTCGGCATAGTCGAGCGCCAGGCCGTTGTAATTCTCGTCGACGGCGGTGCGGCCGTAAAATTTGAGCGCGGTCTGACCGGCCCAGATCATCGGCGGCCCGTCCGTCATGGAGAGCGCCGTCGCATAGGGCATATGCGTGTGGAAAGCGACCTTGGCGCGCGGCAGGCGACGGTGGATTTCGGCATGGATGTAAAAGGCAGTGGCCTCCGGCGCGCCGTCGCCCTCGATGACGCTGCCGTTGAAATCGCAGATCAGCAGCTTGGAGGCGGTCAACTCCCGGAAGGCATAGCCGTAGGGGTTGACGAGGAAGAGATCGTCATGGCCGGGCACGACGGCGGAGAAATGGTTGCAGATGCCTTCCTCGAAGCCATTGCGGGCCGCCATGCGGAAACAGGCGGCGAGATCTTCCTTCGCCGTGCGGATGGCATCGGTGGAAAGGTCGGGGCGGTTCGGCCTTGTGGTCTCGCTGGAATTGACTGCGCGGTCGTTCAGGGAATGAGCCATGGATGCTCCTGGTCTGGCGTGGCTGGGAGCGGCGGCTGGCCGCAAGGCGCGTCATGCGCCGGCCTCCGCGCACAGCGTCGAGCCGCTGCGCCCTGCCTGCCCGCATCTGGCGCGGTCCAGCAGCGCCATCAGATAACGCCGGAATTTTGACCGGGTCAATGGACCGATTTCAGCAGGAAATCGCGAAAGCGCCGCGCGGCCGGCGATAGCGAGCGGCCGCGTTTCTGGATCAGGCTGACCTCGCGCTTGATATGCGGTTCCTTCGGCGTGCGCACGACGAGGCCCATCGAGGTGGCAAGCCGCGTGACGGCCGAGGTCATGATCGCGACGCCGAGGCCGCCCTCGACCATGCCGATGATCGTCAGTGGCAGCGCCACCTCCTGCATCGACTTGTCGAGCGGCAGGATGATGCCGTTGCGCGCCAGTTCGTTCTCCAACCGGTCGCGGATCGGGTTGCCGCGCTGCGGGCCGATCAGCTTGCAATCGGCAAGATCCGTCCAGCGCAGCTCGGAGCGTTTGACCAGTGGATCGTCGGCATGGAGCACGACGAGGAATTCATCGGTGGTGAGCCGTGTGCCGACGAGTTCGGGATCGTCTTCCGGCACCGTGCCGAGGCCGAGATCGACCGAACCGTTGGCGACCTGCTCCAGCACGGTCTTCTCCGCCACGTCATGCAGCGCGACGGCGATTTCCGGATAGAGCTTGGTGAAGCCGTGCACCAGCTGCGGCAGCATCAGCGCCGCCTGTACCGTGCCGGCCGCCATGGTGACCTTGCCGCGGCGCAGCGCCGTCAACTCCTGCGAACTTTCCACCATGCCCTCAATATCGGCGACGGCACGCGCCGCGATCGGCAGGATGTCCATGCCCGCCTGGGTGAGACGCAGGAGCCGCGTGTGCCGGTCGAACAGGCGCAGGTTCAGGTTTGTCTCCAGCTGGCGTACCAGCGTGCTGACCGCCGATTGCGAGGAGCCGAGCTTGTCGGCAGCAAGCGTGAACTGCCCGAGATTGGCTACGGTGACGAAGGCGCGAAGCTGTTTGAGCGTGATGTCCATGTCATCAATTCATTCAATTACCAGATGAATAAATATAATTATGCCGATTGTTTGCTGATTTGGTCAACAGCATGATCCACCTTGTACGGCGTGCGGTGACAAAACATGAGGCCACGATGCCCCCCACCGCGCCGGAACACTATTCGCTGGGAGGAAAGCGAATGTGCAATTCCGATACGACGGATCCCGTCGAGAAGAAGTACCCTGTCCCGAGCCTTTTTGCTCTCGGCCTGCAACACGTTCTCGTCATGTATGCCGGCGCGGTCGCGGTGCCGCTCATCGTCGGCACGGCGCTTCATCTGCCCAAGGAACAGATCGCGCTGCTCGTCAGCGCCGACCTGTTCGCCTGCGGCATCGTCACCATCATCCAGGCGCTCGGCATCTGGAAAATTGGCATTCGCCTGCCGATCATGATGGGCGTCTCCTTCACCGCCGTGCCCTCGATCATCGCGACCGGCACCAATCCGGACCTCGGCATGCCCGGCGTCATCGGCGCGGTTATCGGGTCCGGCATTTTCGTCCTTCTCGTCGCGCCGTTCTTCGGACGATGGGTCCGCTTTTTCCCGCCGATCGTCACGGGCACCGTCATGCTGATCATCGGCCTTTCCCTGATGCGCGTCGGTGTCAACTGGGCGGCGGGCGGCCAGCCGATGATCAAGGGGCCTGACGGCATGATCCCGAACCCGGCCTATGGCGCGCCCTTCGGGCTTGCCGTTGCGGCCATCGTGCTCCTGTCGATCCTGCTGCTCACCCGCGTTCTTAAGGGCTTTCTCTCCAATCTCGCGGTGCTGATGGGCATCGGCATCGGTTTTGCCATCGCGATTGCCGCCGGCAAGGTGGATTTCCATGGCGTGGCGGATGCCGACTGGCTGCGTGTCATCCACCCGCTCGCCTTCGGCTGGCCGGTCTTCGAATTCTGGTCCATCCTGTCGCTCTGTGCGGTCATGGTCGTCATGATGATCGAATCGACCGGGCAGTTCCTGGCGGTCGGCGACATGGCGGGCCGAAAGATCACCCAGCGTGATCTTACCCGCGGCCTGCGCACCGATGGCGTCGGCAACATCATCGGCGGCCTGCTCAACACCTTCACCTATACGACCTATGCGCAGAATGTCGGCCTGCTTCAGATCACCGGCGTGCTCAGCCGTTTCGTGGTCGCAGCCGGCGGCGCCATTCTGATCCTGCTTGGCGTGCTGCCGAAGGTGGCCTTCATCAGCGCGTCGATCCCGAGCTACGTCGTCGGCGGTGCCGCCATCGTGATGTTCGGCATGGTCTCGGCAACCGGCGTGAAAATCCTGTCGAAGGTCGATTTCGCCGCAAACCGCCGCAACCTCTACATCGTCGCGGTCAGCGTTGGCCTCGCCATGGTGCCGGTTGTCGCCGACAACATCTTCGACCAGCTGCCGGCAGCCGTCAGCAAGTTCCTGCACAGCGGCGTGCTGGTCGGCACCTTCGCGGCGGCACTCCTCAACATCCTCTTCAATGGCGTGCCTGCGAAAGAGCCTGAAGAGGCAGAGGAAGGGCAGGGCGTGCCTGCCGCCGCCGATCTCGCCTGAACGCAACACCTATTAGTCCGGCGGCGATGCGCCGCCGGAGCCAGAGCCTCCGGCCGAGCGTCGGACGCCAGAATTCAAGAGGAACGCCATGAGGCGCTTTGACTATCACCGGGCAGACACGCTGGAGCAGGCGTCCCGCCTTCTCACCGATCTCGGCGACGACACCTTTCTGTTCAACGGCGGAACGGACCTGCTGGTCGAGATCCGCGAGCGGCTGCGCCGCGTGCGCAACGTTGTCGATATCAAGGGCATTCCCGGCCTCTCCGATATCACCTATGACGAAACCCGCGGCCTGACTTTTGGCGCGCTGGTGACTGTCGGGCGGCTGGAGCGCCTTGCACTGGTACGCGAGCGCTATCCGAACCTGCGCGACGCTCTCGCCTCGCTCGGCTCGATCCAGGTGCGCAACCGCGCCACCGTCGTCGGCAATGTCTGTCGCGCCTCGCCGTCCGCCGATACGATCCCGCCGCTCATCGCGGACGGCGCCTTCATCCACATCTACAGCCCGACCAATATGCGCGTCGTGCCGCTCGCCGAATTCTTCACCGGCCCCGGCAAGACCGTGCTCGCCAAGGGCGAGATCGTCACCGGCATCACCGTGCCGCCGGCCGCCGACAATGCCGGCAAGGCGTATATCAAGCACGGCCGCCGCAAGGCGATGGAGCTTTCCACCGTCGGCGTTGCCGTCAGCTTGTCCATGGATGACGGCGTGTGCAGCGATATCCGCATCGCGCTCGGCGCGGTCGGCGCCACCGTCCTGCGCGCGCCGGCGGCGGAAGCCATGCTGCGCGGCACTCGCCTCGACGCCGCCACCGTCAAGAACGCCGCCGACAAGGCGATGGAAGAGTGCACGCCGATCAGCAACGTGCGCGCCAGCGCCGATTACCGCCGCGACATGGTCGGCGTGCTGACCGGCCGCGCGATCAAACAGGCATTGGAGGCCTCCGCATGAAACGGATCGTCGAACTCACCATCAATGGCGAACCGCGCGACATGACAGTCGAGACCTGCTGCTCGCTGCTCGACGCGCTGCGCGACGATGTCGGCCTCACCGGCACCAAAAAGGGCTGCGACGTCGGCGACTGCGGCGCCTGCACGGTCATCGTCGATGGCCAGCCGGTCAACGCCTGCCTCATGCTCGCCGTGGAAGCCGAAGGCTGCACGGTCGAGACCGTCGAGGGGCTTCAGCCGGGCGTCGATACGCTGCATCCGTTGCAAGATGCCTTCATGCGGCACGGCGCTTCGCAATGCGGCTTCTGCACGCCGGGCATCCTGATGATGGCCAAGAAGCTGCTCGACGATAATCCGCGCCCGACGGACGAGGACATCCGCTTCGGCCTGAGCGGCAATATCTGCCGCTGCACCGGTTACACCAAGATTTTCGACGCGATCAAATCCGCCGCGCTCGAGATGGAGGCTGCAAGATCATGAACATCAACACCCCTATCGAAGAGCGTGAATTCAAGATCGTAGGCAAGAGCGTTCGCCGCGACGACGTGCTGGAAAAGGTGACGGGCGAGGCCGAATACACCGGCGACGTTAAGCTGGCCGGCATGCTGCACGGCAAGATCAAGCGCGCCGCCATCGCGCATGCCCGCATCAAGAGCATCGATGTCAGCAAGGCGCTCGCCTATCCCGGCGTCAAGGCCGTGCTGACCCATGAGAACGTGCCGCGCGTGCTGCACTACGGCTCGCCGCACCCGCGCTCGGCCTCCTGCACCAAGGACCAGTATATCCTCGACAACAAGGTGCGCTTCTGGGGCGAGGGCGTCGCCGCCGTCGCTGCTATCTCGGAAGAGATCGCCGATGAGGCGCTCGACCTGATCGAGGTCGAATACGAGCCCTTGCCCGCCGTCATCGAGCCGGAAGACGCGGCCCTGCCGGGCGCGCCGCTCATCCACGATGTCGGCCCCGGCGGCAACCTCGTGCTCGATCCGGTGCGCGTCAATCGCGGCGATATCGAAGCTGGCTTTGCCCAGGCAGATTTCGTGCTTGAAGGCACCTTCTCCGGCGGGCGGCCGCATCCGGCCTATATGGAGCCGAATGTCTGCATCGCCGATTGGGACGGCTCCAACAAGCTGACCTTCTGGACCTCGACGCAGTCCTCCTTCATGGTGCGCGGCATCCTCGCCGAAGTGCTCGGCCTGCCGCTCACCAAGGTGCGCGTGCTGGTCGATCACATGGGCGGCGGCTTCGGCGCCAAGCAGGATTGCTTCCAGCACGAATTTTTGTGCGCGCTGCTGGCGAAAGAAACGCGCCGGCCGGTGAAGATGGAGTTCACCCGCCACGAGACCTTCGTCGCCGGCCGCGCCCGCCATCCCTGCAAGGTCTGGCTGAAACAGGGCTTCAAGAATGACGGCACGCTCGTCGCCCGAGACATGAAGCTCGTCTACGACTCCGGCGCTTACGGTTCGCACGGCCCGGGCGTTACCATCGTCGGCACGACCGCCGCGACCTCGCTCTATCGCTGCGAGAACATCCGGCTGGAAGGCCGTTGCGTCTACACCAACACGCCGATCAACGGCGCCTTCCGTGGCTACGGCGTGGTGCAGAGCTATTACGCGCTCGATATCCAGATGGACGAGGCGGCCGAACGGCTCGGCATGGACCCGGCGGAGCTGAAGCTGAAGAACGTAGTGCGGGCGGGCGATATCGCGCCCTCCGGGCACCCGATCCTCGGCCATGGCCTGGAAATTTGCCTCCAGCACGGCATGGACGTGCTCGACTGGAAGAGCTTGCGCAACCGCGACCGCACGCCGGACCCGAAGCGGCCCCATATCCGCAAGGGCTGGGGCATCGGCTGCGAAATGCACGGCTCCTCGGCCTATCCCGGCATCAAGGAGCAGGGTAACGCCACGGTGAAGGTCAACGAGGACGGGACGGTGACGCTGCTGACGGGCGCCGCCGGCCTCGGCACCGGCGCGCATACCGCGCTGGCGCAGATCGTCGCCGAAGAACTCGGCGTGCGCTTCGAGGATGTCGGCGTCATCCACGGCGATACGGACGTCGTGCCGTGGGATATTGGCGCTTTCGCCAGCCACACGACCTATCTCGTCGGCACCGCCGCCAAGATGGCGGCCACCAAGGTGCGCGCGTCCGTTCTCGAACGCGCTGCGATGAAGCTTCAGGTCAAGGCCGACGAACTCGATCTTTCTGAGGGGAAAATCTTCGTCAAGGCCGAGCCGGGCCGCTTCATGTCGGTCGCCGAAGCCATGGGGCCGTCCCGTGGCATCCCCGCCGCCAATATCGTGGCGAACGGCACCTACGAGCCGACGAAGTCCTATTCCTTCGCCGCCCACTTTACCGAAGTGGATGTCGACACGGAGACCGGCATCGTCGAGGTCAAGCGCGTCGTGCCAGTGCACGATATCGGCCGGGTCATCCACCCGATCGCCGCGCAGGGCCAGATCGAGGGCGGCATCCAGCAGGGCATCGGCCACACGCTGACCGAAGACTATATCATCGACAAGAAGACCGGCCGGTCGCTCAATGCCGGCCTCGTCGACTACAAGATGCCGCTGTCCATGGACATGCCCGACATCGAGACGATCATCCTCGAAGCCGCACCCGATCCGGGCGGTCCCTGGGGCGCCAAGGGCGTCGGCGAAGACCCGATCATCGCCATCGGCCCATCGATCGCCAACGCCATCCACGACGCCATCGGCGTCCGCTTCCACCACTATCCGATCACCCCGGAAGACATTCTGAAAGCCTTGAGGGAGAAGGGCGCATGAACATGCATATCGAACCAGCCAGCAAGAAACTCCCGATCACGATCCTCACCGGCTTCCTCGGATCGGGAAAGACGACGCTGCTCAACTACATCCTCACCGAACGCCACGGCCATCGCATCGCGGTGATCGAAAACGAGTTCGGTGAAGTGGACGTCGACAGCGATCTCGTGCTCGCCTCCGACGAGGAAATCTTCCAGATGCAGAACGGCTGCATCTGCTGCTTCGTCGACGTGCGCAACGACCTCATCGACGTGATGAAGAAGCTGCTCAGCCACAAGGACAAGTTTGACCACATCATCGTCGAGACTTCGGGCCTTGCCGATCCGACCCCCGTTGCCACCGCCTTCTTCGTCGATCGCAGCGTCGCCGACGAGGTGGAGCTCGATGCCATCGTGACGCTGGTGGACGCCATGCATATCGACCAGCACCTTTACGACCCGGTGCTCGACGGCAGCGACAACCAGGCGGTCAACCAGATCGTCGCGGCCGACCGCATCCTCGTCAACAAGGTCGATCTTGCTTCTGAAGAGGGGCTTGGCGAGCTGGAGGGTTCGCTGCGCAAGCTCAACCAGACGGCGCCGATCCTGCGTTCGACCTATGGCCAGGTGGACCTGTCCAACATCCTCGGCGTCAAAGGCTTTCGCCCATCCTACGTGCGCGAGCGGGCGGAAATCCTCGATATCGACATGGACGACGACGGCGATGCGCACGGCCATCACAGCCACGATTGCCATGACGCGGCCTGCGCCCATGCGGACCACGATCATCGCATCGAATGCCACGATGCGGCCTGCGATGATCCGGACCATCACCATGATCATGCACCGGTAACGGCGCTACGCCCGCACCGCCACGATGCGACGGTGAAGTCGCACTCCTTCGTCTACCCGCAGTCCTTCGACGGCGAGAAGCTCGCGGGCTTCCTGAAGAATTACCTCGGCGAGCACGGCGACGACATCTTCCGGACCAAGGGCATCGTCTCGGTGGCGAACGACGACCGGTTCTTCGTGCTCCAGGCGGTGCACAAGCTGGTCGATTTCCGCCCGGATCACGCTTGGGGCGAGGATACGCCGAAGTCGAAATTCGTCTTCATCGGCCGCAATCTCGACCGTGACGGCATCGACAGAAACTTGCGCGCCTGCTTGGCGGCCTAGCGGCGCTTCTCCTGCCGCTGCCTGCCTGCTCAAGACCTTCTGTCTGAACCGCCCGCGCACCCTCCAGCGCGCGGGCGGTCGCTGGCGTTTTTCTAGAAATATCTTTTAAAAATAATGACTTAGATTGATATTTTTATTGACATAAAGCCGTCGTCATGGTCTTTTTAGCCTTGAGTAGAAGCACCGAAAATTGCTCACCGTCTGTTGGAAGATGAGGCTGCGATGTCGATGCTGACTACGAAAGGGACACCCGCCGTTTGCGCCCCGTTTGGGGCCCCGGCCGTTCTTCTCCGTCATCGGCGTTTCCTGAGTTCGCGGATCCACGCCCGGCTTGTCCCGGCATGGCGTTCATCGCGCGGCCCCGCATCGACCGGACCCTCTACGACAGGAGAACAGGAATGATAATCGACCTAAGCTGCTACCCCACCGACCTGGTGGACCTGGCTTGGCGCCACGATGGACCGCCCTTCACCGGCGACAAGCTTTTGAAGATGATGGACGGCCCGTATTATGTGAACGGCAAGCCGCGCCGTGTGGACAAGGCCTTCATCCAGCCGCCGCAGGGCAACACCATCTACACCCATGAGATCATGGACCTGGAAGGCAAGGCCGCCATCCGCCAGTACATGGGCTACACGGAAAAGATGGTGACCGAGCATCCCGACCGTTTCCTCGGCTGCTTCGTCTACAATCCGCGTTACGGCGTGCAGAACGGCGTCGACGAAATCGAACGCTACTCCAAGGAATTCGATTTCAAGATGGTCCAGCTGCAGGCGAACATGCACGCCTACCGCCCGGACCGCGCGCTCGACTGGCTGCGCCCGGCCATGAAGAAATGCGCCGAGCTCGGCCTGATGGTGAAGGTGCATACCGGCGACGGTCCGTACTCGATCCCGACCGAGTTCTACCCGATCATCCGCGAGTTCCCGGAGATCAACTTCATCCTCGCCCACTTCGGCGTCCAGACGGGCGGCGTCTATGTGTTCGAGCCGATGCAGATGGCCTTGGACACGCCGAGCGTCTACGTCGAATCCGGCTGGTGCCTCCAGTCGCGTATCGTCGAATTCGCCAAGGTCCTGCCCAAGCACAAGATCCTCTTTGGCTCCGATACGCCGCCGAACGAGCCGGGCATGTGGATCAACCTTCTGGAAGTCCTGTGCCACGAGCCGCCGCAGGGCCTGAACCTCTCCGAGGACGATCTGGAAGACTACCTGGGCAACAACCTCGCCCGCATGATCGGCCTCGAGCCGACCAAGCCGCCGGCAACCGTCGAGGAAGCCGAGGCGTATCTGCGCCAGCACGGCGTCCAGATCGCCGCGTAAACGAACGGAGTGAACAATGATCATCGATACCCATCTTCACCCGACCAACCTCGTCGACGAGGCGTGGCGCCATACGGGAACGCCCTTCACGGGCGAGCGCATGCTCAAGCTGATGGACGGCCCCTACATGATCAACGGCAAGCCGCGCCGGATCGACATGGGCTTCATCCAGCCGCCGCCGGGAAACACCGGCTACCGTGACGGCAACCGCAAGGGCCGCGAAGGCATTCGCGACTACATGGCCTATATCGCCGAGCTGTGCGAGAAGTATCCGGACCGCTTCATCGGCAACTTCAACTACAACCCGCGCTGGGGGCCTGAAAACGGCGCGGCGGAGCTGGAATTCCACGTGAAGGAATACGGCTTCAAGATGCTGAAGCTGCATGCCAACATGCACGGCTACCGTCCCGACCGCGCGCTGGAATGGCTGCGTCCGGCGATGAAGAAGTGCGCCGAACTCGGCGTCGTCGTCCTCATCCACACCGGCGACGGCCCGTACACGATCCCGACGATGTTCTACCCGATCATCCGCGAGTTCCCGATGGTCAACTTCATCATCGGTCACTTCGGCATCCAGACGGGCGGCAACTACTCGTTCGAGTCGTTCTGGATGGCGATGGATACGCCGAACGTCTACTGCGAATCCGGCTGGTGCTTCCAGTCGCGCATCGTGGAGTTCGCCCAGCAGCTGCCGAAGAACAAGATCGTCTTCGGCACGGACAGCCCGCCGAACGATCCGGGCATGTGGCTGCGCGAGCTGGAGGTGCTATGCAAGGACCCGCCGCACGGCATCAACCTCTCTGAGGATGATCTGGAAGGCTATCTCGGCAACAACATCGCCAAGCTCGTCGGCATCGATCCGTCACCGCCGCCGCGCGACCTGAAGGACGCCCAGGCGCGCCTGACGGACAGCTATGCCGGCGTCGACCGCGCCACCGGCAAGCACCTGCTGCAGCCGGCCTGATGAACGACGCCCGCTGTCGAAAGGCGGCGGGCGAAAGACCCCCTCATCCGGCCTTCGGCCACCTTCTCCCCGTGGGGGAGAAGGGAGATGCGGCGCCCTCGGTTTTCCTCTCCTTTCCGGGGAGGAGAAGACAGGATCGCAAACCTCACGGTTTCCCCCTTCTCCCCCGCGGGGAGAAGGTGCCGGCAGGCGGATGAGGGGGCTTTTACCTATCGGGCGGCCGCAAGCGCCGCCAACCCCGAACACCGAGGCCGAGAGATGAGCCAGTACCACAAGCAAGACGTCCGCCGTTTCCTGGCCGATTACCAGGCCGAACATCCCGAGGACGTCATCACCATCGACCGGCCGGTCTCGGACGACCAGGACGCCACGGCGCTGATCTGGACGCTTGCGGACAAGGGCCAGCACCCGATGCTGTACCTGAAGAATGTCAGCGGCATCGGCGCTGAGGTCGTCTGCAACATCTTCGCCTCGCGCGACCGTATCGCCCGCCTGCTCGGCTCGACCGCCGACAGGCTGCACGAGGCCTATCAGGCCCGCTCCAATCGGCCGTTCGCGCCGGAAGTTCTGGAAAGCGGCCCGATCACCGAAGAGATCATCTCGGGCGACGACGTCGATCTCAACACGCTGCCGATGCTGAAGCACTTCGACACCGACCGCGCGAAATACATCACGTCGGGCATCATCATCGGCGAGCACCCGGAGACCGGTGCGGGTAACCTCAGCTATCACCGCGCGATGATCCATTCGAAGAATTCGCTGGCGACGTCGCTGCATTCGCGCGGCCATCTCTGGCGGCTGATGAACATGTCGAAGGAGAAGGGCAAGCCGATGCCGGTCGCCATGGTGATCGGCGGGCATCCGCTGTTCATGATCGCCGCTTCCGCCCGCCTTGCCTTCGGCGAGGACGAGCGCGATGTCGCCGGCGGGCTGATGGGCGAACCCTTGCAGGTCGTGCGCACGCCGAAATACGGCATCCGCGTTCCCGCCCATGCCGAGATCGTGCTGGAAGGCGTGATCGATCCCGAGGCGCATGTCGAGGAGGGGCCGTTCGGCGAGTTCACCGGCTACTCCTCCGACCGCTCGACCAACAACCTCTTTACTGTTGAGACCATTATGCGCCGGCGTGACGCCATGCTCGTCTCCGTCGCGGGCGGCAATTCGGCCGAACACCTCAACCTCGGCCGCGTGCCGCGCGAAGCCGAGGTCGTGGAGAAGCTGAAGGCCCGCTTCCCCTCGATCACCGCCGTTCACTACCCGTCGTCGGGCACTCATTTCCACGCCTATATCGCGATGAACCAGACCCGCGAGGGCGAGGCGCGGCAGGTGATGCTCGGCTTGCTCGGCTGGGACCAGTACCTGAAAAATGTCGTGGTGGTGGATGCGGACGTCGACATCACCAAGGACTCGGAAGTCCTCTGGGCGCTCGCCACCCATTTCCAGCCGCACAAGGATGTCGTCATCATCGAGGGCCTGCCGGGCAACGCGCTCGACCCGTCGGCAAGCGGCATCGGCACCACGTCCCGCATGGGCCTCGACGCCACGCGTGGTCCGAACTTCCATGGCGTACGTGCCCGCATCAGCGACGAGGCTTCGGCCCGCGCCGCCGCACTCCTCAAATCGGTGGGCTAGGTCATGACGACGCGGCCAAGACGCATGATCGTCGGCATCTCGGGGGCGTCCGGGGTTATCTACGGCAAGCGAATCCTCGAAGTGCTGCGCGACCTCGACATCGAGACGCACCTGATCATGTCGCGCGCCGCCTGCATCACGCTCGCGGCCGAGGCGGATTTCACGAAGCAGGATCTGGAGGCGCTGGCGACGACCACCCATTCCAACAAGGATATCGGCGCGGTCTGCTCCTCCGGCTCCTACAAGACGCTCGGCATGATCGTGGCACCCTGCTCGGTGAAGACCATGGCGGAAATCGCCACCGGCACGACGGACAACCTCTTGTCGCGCGCCGCCGACGTGGTGCTGAAGGAACGCCGCCGGCTCGTCCTGATGCTGCGCGAAACGCCGCTGCATCTCGGCCATATCAGGAACATGGCGCAGGTGACGGAAATGGGCGGCATCATCTATCCGCCGGTGCCGGCCTTCTACGCCAGGCCGAAGAGCCTCGAAGAGATGGTCGACCATACGGTCGGCCGCGTGCTTGACCTGTTCGATCTCGAAGCCGGCATCGTGCATCGCTGGCAGGGAACGCAAGGAGGGGAATGATATGGCCGCCCGCATCGCCGAGAACCTGGAATGGATCGCACCCGAACCCCGCGCCGCCTTCCTCTCCGACGATGCGATCGACATCCTCGCCTTCGCCGCTAAATCACTTGACGGCGGCCACGCTGCTGCGCTCGTCACATTGGTCGAAATCCGCGGTGGCGCCGCCCGCGCCATCGGCGCGCAGATGGCGGTGCGGGACGACGGTCTCTATTGCGGCTTCGTCTCCGGCGGCTGCACCGAGGCGGCCGTCGCCGCCGACGCGGTGATCGCCCTTCGCAAGGGCATGGACCGCAATCTCCGCCTCGGCGAAGGCTCGCCCTTCTTTGATATCGTGCTGCCCTGCGGCGGCGGCATCACGCTCGCCATCCATGTCTTGCGTAACGGTGCGGTGCTGCGCCGCGCGCTGACGGCGCTCCGGCGCCGCAATCCCGCGCGCCTGCGCTACCACCCCGGCACCCAGGCCCTGTCCTTCGCGCCGAGCGAGGGCGACAGCGGCTGGGAAGGCGATACGTTCGTGCGCGCCTACCGTCCGAAGCCGCGTTTGGTTCTGGCCGGCACGCCGATGGAGGCGGGGGCGGTGGCGCGTATCGCGACAGCTTCCGGCTACGAGGTCGTGACGATCGAGCGCGGCCAGACGCCATCGCCCGACCAGCTTGATGCCGACACGGCCGTCGCACTGCTGTTCCACGACATCGACCGCGAACTGCCGCTTTTCGACGCCGCACTTGCCTCGCCTGCCTTCTATATCGGTGCGCTCGGTAGCCGCCGCACCCATGCCAAGCGTTGCGATGCACTTCGCCAACGCGGCCACGGCGAGGACGATCTCGCCCGCATCAAGGCGCCGATCGGTATTTTCGACAAGGCGCGGGATGCAAACGCATTGGCGCTGTCCGTCGTCGCCGACATCGCCGAGACCTATCTGCACGCTGCGCGCGTCTAAGCATAGCCTCTTCATCTTCCGGCGGTGACTGGTCCTTCACCGGCCTGCCCGGCGCGGGGATCAGCCGTGCCGTCTCCAAGGACATCCGCCTGCGCGAGGCGGATCTCACGGGTACCGTCTGCAGGGACGGATCAATCCGCGATGTCGATCTCAAGGCGCGATTATCACACTCGACCAGATCATCGTCATCGCCGAGGCGCTTGGTCTCGACTTGGGGCTGAACTGATTTTGCGCCTCGCATCGGGACATGTTCTCGGCCCATCGTGCGTTTTGATTGATGCACTTTATGAGGGTGCTGCGTGAAATTCCTTCGGTCGTCATGATGCTCGCTTTTGCAACTTTCATAAAGTACCGTTTTGGAGCGGAAACTTCTCTCCGTGATTGTGGCGCTTTTCGATGTGCGCTGATCGATTAGGTTGTGTTCCCGCGTGTAGCGTTCTCATTCCCAGAATCCCGTATGCGAAACAATGGATTGCCTGAGTTCCGTGCGCCTCTTTTGTCGAGAGGAGTGCAACTGCCGGATTTATATAAGTTTAATCTATTTTTACCAATTAACTAATGATTCAGGATGTGCTTAACTCTTATGGTGGCATGATTTAAATCACTTCAATCGGAGGTGGTTGATATGGGCAACATCGACAAGGATGTCAAAGGCGGAGCTCCGTCGCAAAATACACGTATAGATAGAATAAAATTGAGCCCTCCTTCTCTCTCCCCGGCATGGGATCCGGAAGGGATGGCAATAGTTCGGCCAGGTGATCCCCGGCCTGACGACGCATCGGGGATGACGGTTGCGCGAGCCACATTGGGAGGATTGCCGATTGCCGTCATCGACCGGCAGGCGGCGGCAGCGCTGTTGATCGCGGCGGCGCACCGGCGGGGTCGAAAGCCCTTTTATTCCACCTCGGCCAATGGCGAGGTCATTGCCAGGGCTCATGCCGACGAGGCTATTGCCCGCCTCTTCCATGACGCCGACCAGATCCTTGCAGACGGCCAGCCACTGGTCTTCGCCTCGCGCTGGCTCTGCCAGCGAAAACTGCCCGAACGGGTCGCGACGACGGATCTTTTCCATGACGTGGCGAAGATCGCCGAGCGGGAGAGGGTGAGCTTCTATTTCTTCGGGGCAAGCGAGGCGGAGAACAGCCGCGCCGCCGTCGCCGTGCAGCGGCGCTACCCGGCGCTTCTCGTCATCGGGCGCTGCCACGGGTATCTGACGGGCAGGGCGCTGGAGCAGAAGGTCGACGAGATCAACCGGCTGGCGCCGGATATCCTGTGGTTGGGTCTCGGCGTGCCGCGCGAGCAGCTGTTCGTGCGCGATTTCCTGAGCCGCCTCGACCGCGTCGGTGTGATCAAAACCGCGGGCGGGCTGTTCGATCATCTGGCGGGCAAGACGCCGCGTGCGCCGCTCTGGATGCAGCGCACGGGGTTCGAATGGCTCTGGCGGGCATCGATGGAGCCGCGCCGGCTGCTCTGGCGCTATCTGAGCACCAATCCGCGTGCGCTCTACCTGCTCCTGCGCTACTCGCGCTGAGCCGTCAACGGCTCGCAGCCGCGCGGATATGCGTGCCGAAGGAAACGCCGGTGAGGAGCAGGGCAAGGCCAAGCGCCAGCGGGGAGAAGAACGCTTCCTCCTGCAGCACGGCATTGGCCGAGATCGTGACGATCGCCACGAAGGCGAACAGGAAATCCGGTCGGCCGGTCTCGATAAGCCGCCGGCCGGCGCTGACGGCAAGGGCGGCGAGGAAGCCGAAGAACACGAAGCTGCCGATGCCCATCTGGTAGAGCATCACGGCGACGGCGCTTTCGACCGGCACTGCCGCGGCCCCTTCGCCCTGTGCACGGTCCCAGTCGAGATTGGCGCTGGCGCTGGAGAGGTTGCCGCCGATGCCGAGCCCCTGGCCGAGGGGATTACCGAGAAAGTCGCGCACGCCGGCAATGAGGCCGAGCACGTGGTAGTCGCCGTGCCGCGCACCGTAGGCCGTCGCCGCCGCCGTCCAGACGGCCGCGAGAAACACGACGGCGATCAACGTCCGCCGGGGTCGCGTGGGACGGTAGGTCATGCGGGCGGCGAGCGCGACGGCGAGCAGGAAGGCCGCGCCCTTGGAGCCGATGACCAGCAGCAGCGGGAAGGCGGCGAGCGGCAGAAGCCAGCGGCCGCGAAACAGCAGCCAGGCGGAAGACAGGCTCAGCACATAGGCATAGCTGATCGGATGAAAATTCGGCCCGCCATTGCGGAAGATGCGCGGCAGCGCATCGCCGAAGAAGGCGGTGTTGAAGAAGGTGGCGGTCATCGTGTCTTCCAGCCCGCGCAGCACGAAGCCGGTTTCGCGCAGTGCTTTTTCCCAGACGCCCGCTTCGATCTGCTCTTTCAGGCCGCGCTGGACATAGAGATCGCCGTGGAAAAGCGCCAGGAAATCCATGCGGAAGATCTGCTCCAGATAACCGTAGCCGACCGCGATGGCACAGAGGCAGGCGACGGGCAGACGCATGTCGACCCGGTAGAGGCTCGCGGCGAGAAGCGCGATGTGGAAGCAGGCGAGCGGCGTGATCGTGTTGCGGAAATAGATGACCGCATCCTTCGGTCCGCCGCGCACCGCGCCGAGCGCCAGATAGAGCGTGATGACGGCGCAGAGCGCGAAGATGAGATGGAGCCAGGGCCGGAGCGCGGGCAGGGCGCGCACACGTGCCTGAAATGCTGCGGGCAGGAACAGGCCGAAGATCGTCATCAGGATGACGAAATTGGCGCCGCGCAGGGCATCGAACGTGGCGTCGTCGGGCACGAACGGCGTGAACCACGCGACGACGAGGTTCTGGAACAGGAAGGCGCAGGCGATCACGGTGGGCATGCCGGCCGGCAGGCTGACGGCAAGCACGGCGGTGATGAGGACGGTCGCGACAAAGCCGAAGGGCGTCCAGACGGCAAAGGCCGCGACCGCCGCGATGATGGTCGAAAAGGCGATGAAAAGGTGGAAGGCGGCGGAGTGCTGGCCGATGCTTGCCGCCGCCTGACCGGCCGCGAGCACGGCTTCGCTTTGCGTTGCGCTGTCTCCAGCGCGCTGGAAGGAGGTCGAGGGGCGGCTTTCGAACGAGGGAGAACGGGCTGTCATTTACGTCCCATCCTCGAAAAGCGCTGCGAGCATCGCCTCGTCAAACCCTTCGATGCGCATGCGGTCCGCGATCAGGCCAAAACCCTGGTCGAGCTCCCACCAGGCCCAGCCGATGCCGTGCGCCTCCGCCGCGCGCCGCACCGCGCGTGTCCAGGCCTGACGGCTGGCGGCATCGACGCAAAAATCGAGCACGCCGAATTCGTTGAGCATGACCGGACAGCCGGTGGCGGCAGACCAAGAGGCGGCTTGGCGGAATTGCGCGCGGATGGCCGCTTCCGTCCAGTCCGTTGCCAGCTGTGTTTCGAGCAGCTGGGCTGCTTCCGCGTCGCCTTTGGCACGCAGGGCCGCGATGCTCTCCCTGATGGCAAGCATGTCGCGTGTCGCGGGGAAGGGCAGGCGATGCATGCGGGCGAGAGGCGAGGTGCCCCAGGTCTGGCCCTGATGGGTGAAGGCGGTCGGCGCATAGAAATGCACCGCAGCGATCTGTCTGGCGTCGTCGAGCGGCGGCGTGTCGGTGAGCTGCCAGATACCCTGGTCCGGTGCCGGCCCCCAGACGATCGTGTGCTCCGGACAGGCGGCGTGCAGGATGGCGGCCAGCCGGTTGCGGAGAGGAAGCCAGTCGGCGGGCGCCATCGGCGGCTCGTTAAGAAGTTCCGGATAGACCCGGTTTGCGGGCAGATCGGCGATGACGGCGCGGAGCACCATCCAGGCTTGCACCACCTGCTCTCCGCCAGCGAGGGGATCGGTGCGGAGCGCGGTGTAAAGCGGGTCGGCGGGATGCAGGTCCGCCAGGACGGCAAAGCCGGTGGCAAGAAGCGTCTCGATACCCTCCCGAATGGCCCGCAGGGTGGGTGCACCGGCAAGGACGACATCGCCGTCGATGGGAAGGCGCACGGTTTCGAAGCCGCAGTGGCGAAGCTTTTCCAGCACCGCAACCGTGGGGGCGATGCCGTCCTTCCTGTCGAACCAGCCGGCTATGTTGATGCCGCGCGAGGGTACTGCGGCTTTGGCGTGGGGGAGGTGTGGGTCGGCCACGGCAAGCGCACCGGCCCCTGCCAGAGACAACAGGCCGCGGCGTGTCAGGACACCGCGCCCGATGCCGCCGCGTACCAGTGTCATTGGGCCGCTCCGGGCAGAGCGAAAGTCATGCCGGCTGTCTCGCCGGTGGCGATGACCAGCGTGGCGCTGCGTCCGATATCCTGTGCACCGAGGTGCCGGCGAAGCTGATTCTGCGCCTTTTCAAGTGTTTCGGCAGGGGGAAGGGCGAAGAGCATCAGATCGGCCGTGGCGAAGAAGGCCGCATTCCAATCCCGGTTGGCGAGCGATGGAGCGAGCAACAGCACGAAGTCGAAATCCGCGGCGAGCGTTTCATCGAGTGCGAAAGGCTGGTTGCCGCCGAGAGGGCATACGATCGTCGGCAGGCCGCTGGCGCCGTTGATGAAAACGCCGCCGTTCCTGCCGCCCTCCTGAAGTCGGTGGCTGGCGAATTCCACGACGAGCACGTTCTGGCCTGCCTGCTGAAGGCCGATGCCGATCATCGCGCTTGCCAGCCGCGCCTCGGCCGGATCGTGCAAGGAGGAGACCAGCAGCATGTGCGGCGCAGCATCGTCTGTCAGACGCGCGGCAATGCGCCGGACGAGCGCCAGCAGACTTCTCGAAAAGGCCTCGCCGCCCTGCCGGAGAAAACGTCGCCGCAGGGCGCGGATGCGGGCGGGC
Organism: Shinella sp. M31; assembly: GCF_049199205.1. Taxonomy (NCBI): domain Bacteria; kingdom Pseudomonadati; phylum Pseudomonadota; class Alphaproteobacteria; order Hyphomicrobiales; family Rhizobiaceae; genus Shinella; species Shinella sp. M31. Next base: position 45,816 of record NZ_JBLZPH010000154.1, read on the forward strand.
ACCGCCATGCCGGGGATGCCCGGTAGGTCATAACGGCCCAGATCTTCGAGGTAGGCCGCGGGAGAGGCATCATCCTCGTTCGCTGCCAAGGGCAAGGAAAGCGCCTCTTGCCGTTTCTTTCCGCTCTCTTGATCAGTGTGTTCACGGGTCGGGGAAGCGTCAGGCTGCAACGCGGAGGGGCCGGTCGTTGCGCGCCTGTCAGCGGGCCCGCCCGCCACGGCAAGGCCGCAGCCGGCGAGCAGGCCGAGGGCGGCGCTGACGGGCAGGAGCAGCATCGGCGTCGGCCACGTCGGCTGCACGGGTGGCGCGGCAATGCCGATCACCCGCGCTTCCGAGCGCTGAAGACCCCGCATCTGTGCGGTTTCCTCCGCCCGTTTGAGCACATCGTCGAGCACGCTGCGGGCAGCTTCGGCCTTCGCCTCCAGCCGCCGCAATTCCACCTGCGCGGCATCGGCCGCCTGCGTCTGGCTGCGCAAGGTCGCAAGCTTTGCCTCGATCGTCGCAACCGCCTCGTCGGCGAGGTCGCGCTTGGCCTTCAACTCGCGGGAGATGCGTTCTGCTTCCTTCCCCATCAGCGTCTGCGTGCGGGAAAGCTCCGAGCGCAGGCGGCGGATCGTCGGGTGGCGTGCCTGATAGATGGCTTCGGCATTGGCAAGTTCGGCCGCGCGCTGGTTGTAGTCGGCGCGCAGGCGGTCGATTGCTGCGGAGGAGACGATGTCCGACAGTTTCTCGAGCGCCTCGGGAGATGCGCCTGCCGCAACGGCCTGTTCGTAGCGCCCGGTCGCCTGATTGGCGCCCGTGCGGGCGTCGAGCAGCTGTGTGGTGAGCTGGTCGATCTGGTCCTTCAGCGTGCCGCCGGCAGCAGGATCGAGGATTTCATGCGCGACGCGGAAGGCACCCACCGCACGGTCCGCCTCCGTGACGTTCTGCTGCAGGGCGGCCGTTCGCTCGGCGAGCCTGGTGTTGACATCCGCATTGGCGCTTTCGCGCTCGCCCGAAAGGCCAGCCCTGTAGCGCTCGACGATGGCATTGGCGATGCGGGCCGCCTTCTGCGCGGAGGAAGACTTGAAGCTGACGTCGATGACATAGGTCAGCCCCGCCCGCTCCACCGTGACACGCCGTTCGAAGCGCCGGAAGACCGCATCCTTCTCCGGCTTGTCCGTGCCGCCCAGAAAGGAGAACAGGCCGCGACCGGCAAACTCCGGATCCTCGGCGATCCGCTCGCTCTCGAAGACGGCCATCAGAAGGTCGCGCGACTGGATGACGAAGACCTGGCTCGCCACGGCCGCGCTGTCGGCGCCGATGCCGGGCAGCACGGTTTCGAAATTGGTGGAACGCGCATCGCGGGGGTCGATCAGCAGGGAGGCGGTGGCCGTATAGGTCGGCTTGGTCACGGCGAGGTAGACAAGCGCGAGGGCCAGCGCACCAGCGGTCAGCGCAAGAATCCTCACGCGGTGACGCCACATCCGCGCGCCCACGGCTCCCACGTCGAACAGGGGCGGAAACATATTCCCGGTCGAATCCAGCGCTGCCATGCTGCCGTCTCTGCCTTTTACACCTGCCCGAACGGTCAGGTTGTCAAAGGAATTGCTACCACAGGTATGGTTAAAGATTTCGAAAGTAACCATTGCGCGCGTTTTCAGTGGCGCGGCGGCGGGATTGAGTCTATCTCGGAAATGCGCGCATTGAGCGTATCGTGGCAGAGAATTCCATTTATAGGGTATTTCGTGTCCAAAGGCGAACGTCTTCCGATCCGCACGCTCGTCCGGCACGGTGCCGCCGCCGGCATCATCAAGCTTGCGAGCGCCGGCCTCACGTTCCTGCTCTTCATGGCCGCGGCCATGGTGACGGATCAGCGGCAATTCGGCCTGTTCAGCACGGCCTATGCGGGGGCGAGCCTCGTTTCCTTTTTCTCGATCGTCGGCCAGCACGCCGCCGTCCTGCGCTTCTGGCCGCAATATGCCGGCATCGGGGATATCGCATCGGCCAACGGCCTGATGGTCCGGGCGATCCGCCTGACCCTGATCGGCCTTGCCCTGTCCACGCTGCTCGTCGCGGTGGCTGCCCTTCTGCCCGTCGGCGGCGTGCCGGAATGGCGGTCGCTCATTCTGGCAACCGCGGGATTGACGCTTGCGCTCGGCTGGTCCGAATTCACCGCCTGCGCCCTGCGCGCCAGGAGCGACCTTTTTGGCGGCCTGTTGCCGCGTGACATCGTCTGGCGCGTGGTGGCCATCCTGGCCTTCGCCCTCTCCGGCTTTTTTGCGCTTGGCCTGAGCGCGGTCACCGCGACGACGCTGCTGGCGGGCCTGCTCCTTCTCTGTGTCCTGCCGCAGACGGTCGTTCTCCTGCGCGACACGTATCAAACGCCACGCGGACCGCTGACGCCGGCACAGAGGGCGGAATTCAAGACGGTGACGCTCGGTCTCTGGGGTGTCACGGCGCTGCCGCCGGCGCTGGGGCAGGCAAGCACGCTCCTGGTGGCGGCGATCCTCGGGCCGGAGGCGGCGGGCGGGATTTTTGTCGCCGACCGCGTCATGCGCCTTGCGGTGCTGGCGTTGAACGGCATCAACCAGGCGGTTGCGCCACAGATATCAGGTGCCTTTCACCGGGGTGAGCGGGAGCATGTGCAGCGCCTGACCGGCCTTGCGGCGATCGGCGGCTTTGCGCTGGCGCTTGCCCTGCTTGTCGTGTTCGTGCTGTTCGGCCGGCCCATCCTCGCCATCTTCGACCCTGCCTATGCGACCGGCACGCTGCACGCTGCGCTGCTCCTTCTCGGCCTCGGCGCCGTCATCGGCACGGCCTGCGGGCCGACGGAGCTCACCATGCAACTGACGGGCCTGCAGCGGGAGCTGTTTCGCACGCTGGTCGTCGTCAACACGCTCGGCCTCGCCGTCACGGCCGGCCTGACCCTTTCGCTCGGTCCGGTCGGCGCGGCACTCGGCATGGCCGGCACGATGGCGGTCTGGTGTGTGCTCGGCGCGACGATCACCCGTCGGCAGATCGGTATCGATCCGTCCGTCCTTGGTTTCTTCACCGGGCAGGACGCAACCGCTGTCCGCCTTCTCCTGAAAGGCCGCTCATGAAGATCATCCAGGTTCAGACGCAGGCGGAAGCCGGCGGAGCGCAACGCATTTCCGATATGCTGGGCGAGGGGCTGAGGGCGCGTGGGCACGACGTGCGAACGGTCTTCCTCTACCGCAAGACCGATGTCTACGACGGCGATCCCTACGCCGATTTCATACTGGCCGGGCCGCCGCTGGGGCCGGCCGGCCAGATGCGCGCGGTGCTTGGTCTTGTCGGCTATATACGCAAGGCGCGGCCGGATGCGGTCCTCTCGTTCCAGCATTACGGCAACATTGCCGGTACGCTCGCCGCCCGGCTTTGCGGCGTTACCACCATTGTCGCCAACCAGAGCGGCGCGCCGCAGGCGCACGGCATGCGCGGGCTGCTGACGCGGATCGATCGGCTGATGGGGATGATGGGCCTCTATCATCGCAATATCGTCAATTCCGCGTGGACGCGGGCGCAGTTCGACGCCTTTCCGGCGGCCTATCGCAAACGCCTGCATCGCATCGATCACGGCGTTGCCGCCCCCGCCCGGGCTTTCGACCCCACGGCTGCGCGTAAAGTCTTCGGCCTGCCGCACAGGTCCACGATTGTGCTGTCCTCCGGCCGCCTCGCACCCTCCAAGAACCAGGCGGCCCTCGTTCGCGCGCTGGCGCTGATCCCTGACGTGCACCTCGCCATCGCGGGGGCGGGACCGGAGGAAACAAACCTTGTGGCCCTTGCCGAGACCCTTCATGTGCGCAGTCGCCTGCATCTCGTGGGCGAGGTGCCGCCGGCCCGGATTTTCGAATTTCTCGCCGCGGGGGACGTCTATGCTTTCGCGTCGATGACGGAAACGTTTGGCCTTGCCGCCGTCGAGGCCGCGGTTGCCGGCCTGCCGGTCGTTGCGGCCGATCTGGATGTGCTGAAGGAGGTACTGACGACAGCCGAAGGGGCGCCGGCCGCACTTTTCGTGCCGGCGGATGCGGACGGTCTCGCCGCTGGGCTGGCCGCTCTTTTCTCGGATCCGAAACTGGCTGCCAGTCTCTCCGCCGCCGGCCGCCGGCTCAGTCAGCAATATGCGCCCGACGGGATGTGCGCGGCTTATGAGGCTCTGCTGCTGCCCGGCCGTTTGCGCACCACGGCAATGCCGTCGATCACCTCGAGCGGTCCGGAGCGGTTGAGCGTGTGAATGCGCGGATAGGGCCAGTCGCCATCCGTCCGGATGGTGCGCGGTTCGGAAAAACGGACCATGGTGTCGTCGAGCGCCAGCAGTTCCGCAAGACCAAGCCCGCCGCCATAGCCGAGCGTTCCGTCCTGCACCGGTAGGAACAGGCGTGCCGATCCGTCCCGAACGAAGGCGCCACCCGGTCGCGCCCGCCGCCGGTCGATGAGGATAGGGTTCAACGCGTGCGGCTTCCAGGGGCCGGTGAGAACAGGGGCGGAAAACACCACGAGCGTATCGGACGTGCTGCCGTGGCCGTCGCGATGCGTGGCGAACAGCCAGAGTTTCCCGCCATGTTCGAGCAGGGTCGCGTCGGAGATATCGCCTTCCAGCAGCACGGCTTCTGCCGCCCACCGATCCGGAAAGTCCACGGCGCGGTAGAGGACGAGCCGCCCGCTCGCGCTCGCCTCCGGCAGCATCCAGACTGCGCCGTCCCGTGCGAAGACCTGCGGATAGGAAAGGTGGTGCGGCTCTTCCAGAACGACTCGTGGAGCCTGTGGCTTTCCCGTGCCGTCGAAGGGCACGACGGAAATGACGGCTTTGCCGATGGCATGGACATAGTCCTCGACGAAGAGGTAGGCACGGCCATGCCAATGGAAGGGGAAGGGATCGGCATAGAAGCGATCGCCGTCGTCCGGCAGTATCTGCCAGCCCGTGCCAAGCTGTTCGGTTTCAGCGACGCCTTCCCCGTCGCGAAACCGGTAGCCGATCCGCCAATGGGTATGCCGGAAGCGCAGGCGGCGCCATGCCTCCCGGCCAAGGCGCGGCAGGGACCGCAGGACATAGGCGCGTGTGAAACCCGCCGCCGCGTGCGCTGGTACGGGTGTGCCGAGAGAGAAGAGGCGCCCTTCGGCGAAGGCACGCACCATTGATACGAGCAGCGTCACCGCTCGCGCGAGCACGTCGTCGAGGCCGAGTGCTGGTGTTTCGCGCCGGTCGATCATGGGTAAGGCCTGTCCGACCATGGTTTTTCCATCGAGGATAGCTTCCAGGACGGGTAGTCGTCCCATGGCGATGCTGACGGCGGCGGCGAGGTCGAAGACGGCGCCATCGAAACGAAGCGTCAGCGTCGGTACATCAACGGAGACCGCATCGCCGGTCAGATCGAGGCGCAGGGCGGGCGGGCGTTGCCGGGGCATTTGCGCGATGGCGTCAAGGCGAGCGGAGAGTGCCTTTCCCGGTTTGCGCAACAGGGTTCGTTCCAGTGAAAGAAGCATGTGCACCGCAGCCGGCCAGGGCTTTGCCGTCCCGTCGTGCAGCACGGCGACGTCATGCCCTTCCGCGACCAGCCGCTCGATCAGCACATGCTGCCAGCGGCGCGGTTCTTCCCGTGGCACGATGATGTCTATGGCCAGGGTGTGCGCCATCACGAGCCGAAGACGACGAATTCCGTAAAGGCGAGATCGCCGGGCCAGGGTGGGTTCGGCCCCTTGGCATATTTCGGCCCGACGCCGGCGAAATAACGGCCGAACAATCCCTGCACCGGCCCGCAGGCGTCGACGATGCCGAAGATCTTCCCCTTGCGCAGAAGGTGTCGGCCCAGTGCACCGGCACAGAGGCTGAGATCGGCGTGCGAGCGGCAGTAGATGACCTGACTGCACGGCACGAGCCCGCGCAGCACCCGCCGCGCCTTGAAAACGAAGGGATAGGTGACGCCGTTCCTGACGCAGACGAATGCGTCGCAGCCAAGCGCGGCGTGTTCGAGCAGGATATGGCGCTCGTTTTGCGTCAACGCATCGAGCTCCGGCGTATCCGGCCGCGCGGCGACCGTTCGGCCGCCTCCTGAAAAGCGCAGCAAGGGCATGAATGCGTGCTGCCCCTCGGCGAAACGCTTGAAACGCAGCGCCTCCGTCACCTTCAAGGTTACCGGCGCCGGGGTGATGCTGAGATAGGTCACATCGCGGCGACGCATCGCCGTCATGATCAGCTTGCCGGCATAGGCCCGAAACGCTTCGTCGACGGCCCAGCTGGAGAGATTGCAGCGTATGCCTTCATCCGCGCCATGGCGAAAGAACAGGGTCAGCATGACGCCGACGATCTGCCCGGCATTGTCCAGAACATAGCCGTATTGCGGCAGGTCATCCACAACCGGCCGCCGTCCCATGCGCGCAAGAGCCTCCTGCCAATGCTGTCTCGGGCGCTCGGGAAACCCCCGCTCCAGACAGCTCATCACACCATCGAAATCCGCTCCGTCGATGGGCCGGCAAACGAGACCTTCCGGGAGGGCGCCGAGAATGCTCATCCACGTCATCCAAACTTATAGTTGTGAAAATACAATTGAACAATTATAGAGGGTTTGAATTCGTGTAAATGCCTTCTTTTGAAATCGAATAGCTGCACATCATCGGGGCACGCGCAGTAGCACGCGAATGCGAGTGCAGTCGCCGCCGCATACTCGTGGGGGTACGGCGGATGGCTACGGCCTGCGGAAATCTCAGAGGAAGGGCGTGATGGCGAGTGGCAGGCCTACGACGATCATGAGGCTCAGAAGCAGGGCGGAAACCAGTTTCAGACGGTTGCGCTTTCGGGTGGATTCGCCGGTCCAATCATACGTCATACTCTTCCCCTCATAGGCATGCGTGTCGCGATTGCATTCGCGAGCGGGCAAATCTGGCGGCAATGGGGCATCACGGCAACCCCTGAAATCTTTAGGGTCTTCCGGAGCATGCGAACTCCGGCAGAGGCGATGTTCAGCCGTCTGGCCTGCAGTCCCCGTTTCCCGACAGCGGTGGAGCGCGTCCTGCAGGATGCGGCGGGCGCGATAGGCACAAAACGGAATGGGCTGACCGTTGCCGCGCGCCTGCTCCAAGCGCGTGTCGATATTGCGGATGGCGCGGGCCAGGCGTTCGGCGGGCGGCAGTTCGGGCAGGGGCGAGCGGAAGCGTGGCTGGGGCATGTTCATTTCCTCGAATCGGTGCCGTCATGGCGCCGCGTGGACCCTAGCCGGCTCGCCGATCGAACCAAGCGACTCATGATTGCGGGGCTTGTCGCGGTGGGTAAATCCTCAAGGCCGGTCGGAAAATTTGAATCGAATGCCAGCGATCGGCGGACCGCAGGCAATGCGCGGATACCGCCGCGCCCCATTTCGAGACGCGGTGTCGGGGTGTCGCGAATATCGATGACGGGATCGCGTCTGGGGATTTATTCGCGCGGCCGGCGTTGAGCGACCACCATGCCGGCCATGATGAGCACGACGCCGAGGCTTGAGAGCCAGAGCGAGAGCCGACCGGATTGCAGCAGATCGATCGCAAGGCCGCACACCATCTGCCCGCCGATGATGAGAAGTGCCGTATTGACGGCACCGATACGAGCGACGAGCCAGCTGCTGAGCGCCACGAAGACGACGCCGATCGGGCCGCCAAGATAGGCGTACCAGGGCGCCTCCGTGGCACCGGCAGGCCAGAGGCCGCCGAGAGCGAGCCCGAGCAGCGTCAGCGCGATGAAGCCGACGAAATGGTTCCAGAAGGAGGCGGTCAACGGCGAGGTCGAGAGGCTGAGCCGGCCATTGAGCTGGCGGCTGAGGCCGACGAGCAGGCCGGCCGCACCGGCAATCACGATGAACGGGCTCATGCTGCGCCCCTCCCGGCCAGGAGGATCAGCAGGCTGCCGGCGAGAACGAGGGCGAGGGCTGCGAAATCCCGGAAGGTGATGGGCCGCTTCGGCAGGCCGAACAGGCCCCAGCCATCGGCGACGAGACCAAAGAGCAATTGTCCTGCGAGCCCCAGCGCCAGCGTGCCGGGCAGGCCGGCGGGCGAATTGACCGCCATGGAGGAGAGCACGACGGTTGCCGCGCCTGAGAGGCCGCCGAGATAGGCCCAGAACGGCGCGGGCGGCCTTGGTTGCGAAGATGGGCGCCTGCGGGGCAAAACGAAGAGGAAAAGCAGTGCCGCGACCGTTCCTGTCGCATGGGCGGTCCAGGAGGAGAACAGCGAATTGCCGTAATGGGCGAGCGCACCGTTGAATTGCACCATCAGCGCCAGCAGGCCGCCGGTGCCGAAGGCTATGAGGAAGCCGAGCGGATGGGCACGGTTCTGGGGAGTGGACTGCATCATCGGCCTCCTGATAGTGCCGACCCGATCGTCCGCACCTCCCGGCTCCTGTCAGCAAAGCGGTCGAAGATCAAGCGGGCTCTTCGTTGGAGACGTCCATGGGCGCCGCCAGCGCCGCGGCTAGAGGAAGAGATGGACGATCAGCGAGGTCAGGACGGCGTTGAGGCCCATGGCAATGCCGGAGAACAGACCCGCGACCGGATCCACGGAATAGGCGCGCGCGGTGCCGATGCCGTGCGAGGCAAGGCCGACGGCAAAGCCGCGGGCGCTGTAGTCCTTGATGCGCATGGCGTTCATCATCGGCGTGACGATGATGGCGCCGCAGATGCCGGTGAGCACGACGACCGCGGCGGTCAGCGCAGGATCGCCATTGAGGCCGGAGGAAATCGCCATGGCGACGGCCGCTGTGGTGGATTTCGGCGCAAGCGACGCGACGACGGACGAGGAGAAGCCGAAGAGATGGGCGAAGAAGACCGTCGCGCCGACGGCGGTGAGGCTGCCGGCAATGAGGGCGGCGAGCATCGGCACGAGGTTGCTCTTCACCAGCGATAGCTTTTCGTAAAGCGGGATGCCGAGCGCGACGGTCGCCGGCCCGAGTAGGAAATGGATGAACTGTGCGCCCGCGAAATAGGTTTTGTAGTCGATGCCGGCGAGGCAAAGCACCACGGCAATGACGGCGATCGTCAGCATGATCGGGTTGAGCAAGGGATTGCCGGGGCGCAGGCCCGCAATACCGGTGGCGGCAAGCCAGACGGCCAGCGTTCCGGTCAGCCAGAGCAGGGGAGAGGTGGCGAGATAGACCCAGAGCGCACTATTCATCGGCATAACCTCCGGTGAGACGCTTCACCAGAATGAACACCCAGACGGTCACCGTCAGCGTGATCACCGTCGACAAAAGCACGATGGCGAGCAGCGCAAAACCCCGGTCGCGGATGAGATCGAGATGCTGGATGATGCCGACGCCGGCGGGTACGAAGAGAATGCCGAGATTGGCGAGGATGGACCGCGACGTCTCCAGGGTCTGCTGATGCGCCGGCTGAAGCGTCTTCACGCCGCCGGTCAGCGTCAGCACCACGGCGATCATCGCCATGCCGATGACCGGGCCGGGCACGAAGCCGCCGAGAAAATAGGCTGCTACTTCGCCGATCAATTGAAAGACCAGCAGGATCGTTATTCCGACAATCATGCGTTTCCCCTCATTCCATGCCCGTCGCGGGCTGCGCTCCGGTCCATGGAAGGAGTAAAGACGTTTTGCCTCGAAATCCATGGTTCTCGGGCGGCTGTTTTCCATGGATGGGGACGGCCAGAAAGAGGGGTTGTCTTTTCCGCCAATTGTATGATTGACTTACGAAAATGACATCCGGTCATCGGATGCCGAGGTTATCGTCAAACAACGGGGAACGGAAATGAACAGGGAAACGATTTCGAGCCGAATGCGTCCGCTGCTCGCAGGTGCTGCCTTCTCGCTGCTGCTCGTCTCGGGCGGCATGGCGCCGGCCTTCGCCGAAACGCCGGCCGATACGCTCGTTCAGGCCTGGGCGATCGACGATACGATCACGCTCGATCCGGCAGAATCCTTCGAGCTGTCGCCGGCCGAATTCATCGGCAATGCCTATGACATGCTGGTGCGCCTCGACATCAACGACACGACCAAGGTAAAGGGCGGTATTGCCGACAGCTGGACCGTGTCCGACGACGGCCTGACCTATACGTTCAAGCTGAAGCCGGGCATCAAGTTCGCCTCCGGCAACCCGGTCACCGCCGAGGATGTCGCCTGGTCCTTCGAGCGCGTCGTCAAGCTCGACAAGAGCCCCGCCTTCATTCTCACCCAGTTCGGCCTGACGGGCGACAACGTCACGGAAAAGGCCAAGGCCGCCGACGAGAACACCTTCGTCTTCACCGTCGACAAGGCCTATGCGCCGAGCTTCGTGCTGAACTGCCTCACCGCCACCGTCGGCGCCGTGCTCGACAAGAAGTTGGTGATGGAGCATGCCGAGGCCAAGACGCCGAGCGACGAATACAAGTACGACACCGATTTTGGCTATGGCTGGCTGAAGACCAACTATGCGGGCTCCGGCCCGTTCAAGATCCGCGACTGGCGCGCCAATGAAATCCTCGTGCTTGAGCGCAACGACAATTATTACGGCGAAAAGCCCGCGCTCGCCCGCGTCATCTACCGCCACGTCAAGGAAAGCGCCACGCAACGTCTGATGCTGGAAGCCGGTGACGTCGATGTCGCGCGCAACCTGGAGCCGGGCGATCTCGACGCGGTCTCCAAGAACGCCGATCTTGCGACGACCAGCTCGCCGAAGGGCACGGTCTATTACATCAGCCTCAACCAGAAGAACGCGAACCTCGCCAAGCCCGAGGTACGCGAGGCCTTCAAGTATCTCGTCGACTACGACGCGATCGGCTCGACGCTGCTCAAGGGCATCGGCGAAATCCGCCAGACCTATCAGGCCAAGGGCGTGCTCGGCGCGCTGGAGGCGAGCCCCTACAAGTTCGATGTGGCGAAGGCCAAGGAGCTCCTGGAAAAGGCCGGCCTGAAGGACGGCTTCTCCGTGACCTTCGACGTACGCAACACGCAGCCGGTGACAGGCATTGCCGAATCCTTCCAGCAGTCAGCCGGCCAGGCCGGCGTGAAGATCGAGATCATTCCCGGTGATGGTAAGCAGACGCTGACCAAATACCGCGCTCGCAACCACGATCTCTATATCGGCCAGTGGGGCATGGATTACTGGGATCCGAACTCGAACGGCGAGGCCTTCACGTCGAATCCCGATAACAGCGATGACGCATCGGTCAAGACGCTCGCCTGGCGCAATGCCTGGGACATTCCGGAACTGACGGCGCAATCCAAGGCGGCCCTTCTGGAGCGTGACAACGGCAAGCGCGCCGAAATGTACCAGAAGCTGCAGCAGGAGGCACTGGAGACCAGCCCCTTCGTCATGATCTTCCAGCAGATCGAAGCGGCCGGCCTGCGCGGTTCGGTTAAGAACTACAAGCTCGGTCCGTCCATGGACACGAACTTCCTCGCGCCCGTGACAAAGCAGTGAGCTGAAGGACCAGCTCCTTGAGCACTGTTGCAAGTCAGAAGCCTGCAAGGCGCGCCAACCGGCGCGCCTCCGCGAGGCTGAAATCGGTGGCGGGTTTCCTCGTGGTCGTCGCCACCACCTATCTCGGCCTGCTGGCCGTCACCTTCTTCATCGGCCGCGTGGTGCCGATCGATCCGGTGCTGGCGATCGTCGGCGACCGGGCGCCCGCCCATGTGGTGGAGCGCGTGCGGCTGGAGATGGGGCTGGATCTGCCCTATTACCAGCAGTTCTGGCTTTACATGAAGGGCGTGCTCAGCGGGGATTTCGGCACCTCGGTGCTGACGACCAACCCCGTCATGACCGATATCCGCCGGGTCTTTCCCGCGACGATGGAGCTTGCCACCGTCGGCACGGTCATCGGCGCGCTGATCGGTGTTCCGCTTGGCGTGCTCGCCGCCGTCCGCCGTGGCAGTTTCACCGACCAGGTGGTCCGCATTATCGGTCTCGTCGGCTATTCAGTGCCGATCTTCTGGCTCGGCCTGCTGACGCTGCTCGTTTTCTATGCCCGCCTCGGCTGGGTTTCCGGCCCCGGCCGTATCGATGTGGTGTTCGAATATACGTTTACGCCGATCACCGGCTTCTTCCTGCTCGATGCGATCCTCAACCGCGACTGGGCAGCCTTCCGGGATATCGTCTCGCACATCATCCTGCCAGCCTCGCTGCTCGGCTATTTCTCGCTCGCCTATATCAGCCGCATGACGCGCTCCTTCATGCTGAACGAGCTTGGCCAGGAATATATCGTCGCCGCGCGTGCGAAAGGCCTGTCGGAGACCCGCATCATCTGGGGCCATGCGTTGCGCAATGCGGCGGTGCCGCTCGTGACCGTCATCGCGCTTTCCTATGCCGGCCTGCTCGAAGGCTCGGTGCTGACGGAGACCGTCTTCGCCTGGCCGGGCCTTGGCCTCTACATCACCAATTCCCTGCAAAACGCTGATATGAACGCGGTGCTCGGCGGCACCATCGTCATCGGTTCCGTCTTCATCGCCATCAACCTGCTCTCCGACGTGCTCTACCGCATGCTCGATCCCCGAACGAGGTCCCGATGAGCGAGACCACCATGACCCGCCGCGAATGGCTCCTGACTGACCGGCCGCAATCGCGCCTGCAGGCGCGGCTTGGCCGTGCCTATGTCGCCTGGCGGCGGTTCACCGCCAACAAGCTTGCCGTCATCGGCCTCGTCATCATTCTCGGTCTCGTCTTCCTGGCGATCTTCGCGCCGTTGCTCGCGCCCCATTCGCCCTATATCGGCGATCTCGCCAAGGCACGGCTGCTCGCGCCTGGAGCGGGGCACTGGCTCGGGACGGATGACCAGGGCCGCGACATTCTCTCACGCCTCATCTACGGTTCGCGGCTGACCTTGCAGGTGGTGCTTTTGGTCGCGGTCATCGCCGCGCCCATCGGTCTTCTCGTCGGCACGGTCGCCGGCTATGCGGGCGGCTGGGTGGATGCGGTGCTGATGCGCATCACCGATATCTTCCTCGCCTTCCCGAAACTCGTTCTGGCGCTCGCCTTCGTTGCCGCGCTCGGGCCGGGCATCGGCAATGCGATCATCGCCATCGCCATCACCTCCTGGCCGCCCTATGCCCGCATCGCACGCGCCGAGACACTAACGGTGCGCAATTCCGATTACATTCAGGCGGTGCAGCTGATGGGCGCGTCGCCGTGGCGCATCGTGCTGCGCCATATCATGCCGCTCTGCATTTCCTCACTCATCGTGCGCGTGACGCTCGACATGGCGGGCATCATCCTGACGGCCGCCGGCCTCGGCTTCCTCGGGCTCGGCGCGCAGCCGCCGCTGCCGGAATGGGGCGCGATGATCGCGTCGGGCCGCCGCTTCATCCTCGATCAGTGGTGGGTGGCCGCCGCTCCGGGTGTCGCCATCCTCATCGTCAGCCTCGGCTTCAACCTGCTCGGCGATGGTCTGCGCGATGCGCTCGATCCGCGCGGGAGCGGCCAATGAGTACGCTTCTCAACGTCGAAGACCTGCGCGTCACCTTCCCGACGCGCACGGGCGTCATCGAGGCGGTGCGCGGCGTGTCCTTCACGCTCGGCCGCGAACGGCTCGGCATCGTCGGCGAGAGTGGGTCCGGCAAGTCGCAGACCGGTCGCGCCATCATGGGCCTGACCGCCGAACACGGCATCATCGGCGCCAAACGGCTGGACTTCAACGGCATCGACCTTCTCAAGGCCTCGAAGGCCGAGCGGCGGGCGCTGCGCGGCAAGCGCATCGCCATGATCCTGCAGGATCCGAAATATTCGCTGAACCCGGTCATGACCATCGGCCGGCAGATCGTCGAGACGCTGCGCACGCACGAGCCGGTCGGCAAGGCCGAGGCCCGCCAACGCGCGCTCGACATGCTCGCCGCCGTGCAGATCCGCGATCCCGAGCGCGTCTTCGATCTTTATCCGCACGAGGTTTCCGGCGGCATGGGCCAGCGCGCGATGATCGCCATGATGCTGATCGCCGGCCCCGAACTGCTGATCGCCGACGAGCCGACCTCCGCACTCGACGTGACGGTCCAGCTCGACGTGCTTGATATCCTCAACCGGCTGGTCGCCGAGCGCGGCATGGGGCTGATCTTCATCTCGCATGACCTGCGGCTCGTATCGTCCTTCTGCGACCGCGTCATCGTCATGTATGCCGGCCGCATCGTCGAGGAGCTGCCGGCGGCAAAACTCTCCGAGGCGCAGCATCCCTATACGCGCGGCCTGCTCAACTGCATGCCCGAGATCGGCGCAGACCGGCATCCGCTTCCGGTGCTCGACCGCAAACCGGAGTGGAGAACATGACGCCGGCTCTCGCCATTGACGGCCTCAGCGTCGAGTACGACGACTTCGTGGCGCTCGACGACGTCAGCCTGACGGTCGCGCCAGGCGAATCCTTCGGTCTCGTCGGTGAATCCGGCTCGGGGAAATCGACGCTGCTGCGCGCCGTCGCCGGCCTTGCGCCCGTTTCCTCCGGCAGGATCACCGTCGATGGTCAAAAACTCGGAGCCAAGCGCGACAAGGCTTTTTACCGCAAGGTCCAGATGGTCTTCCAGGACCCCTATGGTTCGCTGCATCCGCGCCAGACGGTCGACCGGCTGCTGCTGGAGCCGCTGGCGATCCATGGCTTTGCCGACACCGAAGGCCGCATCGTGCGGGCGCTCGATGAAGTCGGGCTCGGATCGAGCTTCCGCTTCCGCTATTCGCACCAGCTGTCCGGCGGCCAGCGCCAGCGTGTGGCGATTGCCCGCGCGCTGATCCTCGAACCATCCATCCTGCTGCTCGACGAGCCGACCTCGGCGCTTGATGCCTCGGTGCAGGCGGAAGTGCTGAACCTGCTTGAACAGCTGCGCGCCACCCGCAACCTCACCTTCGTCATGGTCAGCCACGATCTCGCCGTCGTCACCCATATGTGCGACCGTCTGATGGTCATGCAGAGCGGCCGTGCCGTGGAAGAGCTCGCCTCCGGCGATCTTGCCGCCCGCAGGGTGACGCAGGATTATACGCGGGGTCTTCTGGCGGCCAGCGCGGGTTTTCGGCGCGATAGTGCCTAAAACCGTTTGCTGCGGCAGGCCTGCATGCTAGGCAGGCGGCACTTTGTGACCGGATAAGCCGATGACCGTTTCTTTCTACGCCGACACTATCGCGGACCTGCGCACCCTGTTTGCCGAGCTGGACCGCAATCCGGACCTCTTCCAGACCTTCGACGTGCACCTGGAACTGGCCGCGGCCGGCACTCTCGTCGTCTACGAGACGAAGCGGCGCAAGGGGCAGACGGACAGCCTCTATTACGGCCGCCCGGGTGCAGACGATGCCAACCGCCAGATTTCACAGGCCGCGGCCTTCGCCGCCATCGACCGCTTCTTCGCGCTCGGCCAGTTCATCGCCCTGACCGGCGAGGCGGCGCAGGCGCTTGATACGCAATACCCGCACTGCGCCGTCAAATTCTCTTATCGCAAGAAGGGGCACCCGGCCGCGCGCTCCATGCTGATGGTGTTCGTCGGGTTCAACGACGAGGCGGATGCGGCGGACTATGTCGCCAAGGTGGAAAACCCCGCAGCCTTCATCTCCGAACGTCCGTACAAATCGGCGAAGGCCTACGAGTGGAGGTGACGCCTCGGCGTTAACTCACGGCGCTAGCCGTGCGCCGCGCCAAGTCGCGCCATCCCGATCAAAAGCGTAGCGGACATGGTGTTCCGATGACACGTCGAGCCATTCGAGCCGGTTCAGAGTCACGGTGACGAGCGCAAAACGCGCATAGGCCTCTTCATCCGATGGTTCACCGGCCTGCAACGGCTGGCCGTTGTCATCGAGAACGGTTCCGGGCGCATGCGGCGCGTCGAACAGGATCAGCGTTCTCTCCCGAAGCGATTGCCACATCTCCAGCCTTGCTGCTTCATCATCGCTGATCACGGCTTCGCCGGACAGGCGCAGCTGAACCGACGCCGCCGGGTCGAAGCCGACAAGGGCGACACGGGGATCGCTTCGGATCTCCCGGATTTTCGGGGAGCGCATGTCGGTGACGAAGGACAGCGTTCCGCGGCCGGCATCGCATCGCCGCAGCACGATAGTGCGCAGCTGCGGTGCGCCGTCGAGCCCCGACGTGGCAAGCTGGAGGAAGTTGAACGGCGAGCGGCTGGTCGCGGCGACGCCCAGCTGTTCCCAGATTTTCGCCAGAAGGGTTGCCGTCACGATCTGCTCCGCTGCGTGTGTTTGCGATTTTCTAGCATGCGGCCCGGATGCTGTCGAAAGAGTTCCTCTTTTCCCATGCGATAGAAAATCTGTTATGAGGGAAACCCACGTTCTCGTTCCGGATTCCCGTCATGGCCGACCGCATCGGAAAATTGCCGTCCCTCAACGGCGTGCGCGTCTTCGAAGTCGTGACGCGGCATCTGAATTTCCGGCTTGCGGCGGAGGAGCTTGGCGTGACGCAGGGCGCGGTGGCGCAGCAGATCCGCGGGCTGGAGGCGGAACTCGGCCTGAAGCTTTTCGAACGTCACCCCAGAACTCTGGCGATGACCGAAGCGGGACGCAGCTATGTCGGCAGCATCCGCCGTGCTTTCGAACTGATCTCCGAGGCGACGGAGACCCTGCGGCCGGAGCCGCAGCATCTCACCATCAGCGTCACCCCGACCTTCGCCTCGAAGTGGCTGATCCCGCGCCTGCCGGACTTCACGGCGGCGCATCCCGACATCGACCTGCGCATCCTCGCCACCGACAGGATCGCCAATTTTCAGACCGATGCCGTCGATCTCGCCGTACGCTACGGCCGCCCGCCTTTCGGGCCTGGCCTGCAAGCGGATCTGCTGTTCGAACATGTCGTGATCGCGCTCGGCAGCCCGCTTCTCATAGACAAATTCGGCGCGCCGGAATTGCCCGGCAATCTCGCCCGATATGCCCTGTTGCACGATGCGCATAACTTCTGGCCGCAGTTCCTGGAGCTTGCCCTGGGCCAGTCTGCGCCGGTCATGGCGGCGAAGAACATCCGCTTCAACCAGACCTCGCTTGCACTGGAGGCGGCGATCGGCGGGCAGGGGCTGGCACTCGCCAGCAGCTTCTTCATCGAGGAGGATATCGCGGCCGGCCGCCTCGTGCCGCTTTTTGGCACGCATTTACGGGTCGGGGTAGATTTCTACGTCGTCGCGCCGCGAAAATCCCGGCATGCCGCTTCCGTCCATGCCGTGCGCACCTGGCTTCTGCAGGAGAGCGCGGCGTTCAAAGGTATCTGATGCAATAGATTTTCTACAGGAAAAGCGGCGCATTTTTGTTTGGTCGCGGCTAGGGTCGCCGTGCCAGAATGCGGGCAATCAATCATTCGGGAAAGGATAGTCCGATGGCAGAACAGAAGGTCGCATTGATCACCGCCGGCGGCAGCGGCATGGGCGCGGAAGCCGCACGACGGCTGGCGGCGGATGGCTTCAAGATCGGCGTGCTCTCGTCGTCCGGCAAGGGCGAGGCGCTGGCGGCGGAATTCGGCGGCTTCGGCGTCACCGGCTCCAACCAGTCGAACGACG
>NZ_JBLZPH010000155.1:0-28991 GCF_049199205.1 Shinella sp. M31
GATGTTGAGTTCGCCGGCCGCTTGCGCGCTGCCGGCGAAGCAGAGGGCGAGGGCTGTGGCTGCAAAGTACTTCTTCATTTTATGTTCCTCTCTTTGATTATGGTTCGGCCCAGTTATTGTTCGGGATTGTCGCGTGTGCCCCGCGCGGCAACAAGAAGGGCTGCGGTGGCGAGGACGAGCGAGGCAAGGATCAGCAGCGTTGCGATGGCGTTCAGTTCCGGTGACGTACCGGCGCGGATCAGCGAGAAAATGTAGACGGGCAGCGTCGTCGAACCGCCGGTGGCGAGCAGGTTCGAGGTGATGAAGTCGTCCATCGAGATGAGGAAGGCGAGCATCGCGCCGGAGAAGACGCCGGGGAAGATCAGCGGCAGCGTGACGCGGCGGAAGGTCGTCCAGCGGTCGGCATAGAGATCGGCGCTCGCCTCCTCGAGGTCGAGCGACATACCCTGCAGGCGCGCGCGGATGGGCAGGAAGGCGAAGGGCGTGCAGAAGGCGGAATGGGCGACGATCAGCCTGACGAGGCCGTTTTGGATGTCGAGGAGCGAGAACAGGATGAGGGTCGCGACCGCGAGCACGATTTCCGGCAGGAGCAACGGCAGGTTCACCACCGTCTCGGAGAGCTTGCGGAAGCGGACGTTCTTGCCCCTGATGATGGCAAGGGCCGCCGAGAGCGCAATGAGGGTGGAGACGACGGTCGCTACGGCGGCGATGGTCAGCGAGGTCTTCAGCGCGTTCATCAGCGCGGCATTGTTGAGCGCCGAACCATACCATTTCAGCGAAAAGCCGGTCCAGACGCCGGCGACGCGGTTGGCGTTGAAGGAATAGACGACGATGACGGCGAGCGGCACGTAGAGATAGAGGAAGAAGAAGATGGTGAGCGGGCCGAGGCCCGGATAGCGCTTGACGTCGTGACGGGTGCTCATGGCTGGGCCTCCCGGCGAGCGGCGCGCAGCGCCGTGACGATCAGGAAGATCATGACCAGCGCCATCAGCGTCATGGCGATGGCGGCACCGAACGGCCAGTTGCGCCCGCCGCCGAATTGCAGCTGGATCAGCGAACCCATCATCATCTGCTTGCCGCCGCCCATCAGGGTCGGTTCCAGCACCGCGCCCAGCGCCGGCACGAAGACGAGAATGGCGCCCGCGACGAGGCCGGGGGCGGTCAAGGGCAGGATGACCCGGCGCAGTGTCACCCAGCGGTCGCCATAGAGATCGTGCGAGGCTTCGATCAGCGTGCCGTCGAGCTTTTCGATGGAGGCGAAGACCGGCAGCACCATCAGCGGCATGGCGGTATAGACCATGGCCGTCAGGGTGGCGCCGTCGTTGAACATGAAGCTCATGCCGGCAGGAAAGCCGAACTGTTCCAGCAGGCTGGGCAGGGTGCCGTCCTTGCCGAGGATGATCATCCAGGCATAGACGCGGAGAATCATCGAGACCCAAAAGGGCAGGGTGACGAGATAGACGAGGATCGCCTTGCGGTTCGCCGGCTGGCGCGAGATGAAATACGCGACGGGCACGGCGAAGAGGAGGCAGATCAGCGTCGTGGCGCCGGCCAGCAGGAAGGTGCGGCCGATGATCAGCAGATATTGCGGGGTGAATTCCAGCTCCCCTGTCCAGCCCTCGTTGAACAGGATCTGGCTGTAACCGGCGAGGTTGAAATCCCAGGTGAAGCCGCCATAGGCGCCGCGGGTCGCGACCGAGACGGCGGCGATGATGAAGATCGGCAGGATCAGCGCGAAGCCCATCAGCAGCCGCGACGGCAGCAGGCCCCAGAAGGACAGGTTGTGCCAGAACCGGGCGCGCGGCGCGCGCTCCAGTCCGGCGGGGGCGTGGAGGGCGCTGTCCGTCATGCCGCCAGCACCCGAGCGGAGCTCGCGACGAAGCCGATGGGAACGGTCGCGCCGAGCGGGATCGTGTCGCCTTCACGCGAGGCATTGCGGCGCGAGGCGCGCAACTCCGTGCCCGCGACGTCGAGCGTGTAATGGGTGTAGCCGCCCATATAGTTCTTGTTGGTGACCCGGCCTTCGAAGGTGATCCCTTGCGCCTGGTTGCCAAGATTGATCTTTTCCGGCCGTACGGAAAGCGTCGCACGCCCCTTCGCGGCGCTGCTGGTCGCCGGCACGGTGATATCGAGGCCGAAGGGCGTGCGGATGGTGGCCTGGCCGCCCAAGGTTTCCAGCACCTCGACATCCAGGAAATTCGTCTCGCCGACGAAATCGGCGACGAAGCGGTTGACCGGCTCCTCGTAGATTTCCGTCGGGGTGCCGATCTGCTGCACCTCGCCGCCGCCTAGCACGGCGATGCGGTCGGACATGTCGAGCGCCTCTTCTTGGTCGTGCGTGACGAAGACGAAGGTGATGCCGGTGTCGCGTTGCAGGGTGCGCAGCTCGTCGCGCATCGCCTGGCGCAGCTTCAGGTCGAGCGCCGACAGCGGCTCGTCGAGCAGCAGTACTTCCGGCTCGGGGGCGAGCGCGCGGGCAAGCGCGATGCGCTGGCGCTGGCCGCCGGAGAGCTGGGCCGGCTTGCGTTTCGCCATCGCCGACATGTGGACGCGCTCCAGCATCTCGCCGACGCGGTTCCTGATGCGGTTCTTCTCCCAGCCGAGATTTTCGAGGCCGTAGGCGACGTTCTGTTCCAGCGTCATATGCGGGAAGAGCGCGTAGCTCTGGAAGACCGTGTTGACGCGCCGCTTGTGCGGCGGGATCGACACGACCTCTTGGCCATTCAGCAGGATCGACCCCGTATCCGGGCTTTCGAAACCGGCCAGCATGCGAAGAAGCGTGGTCTTGCCGCAGCCGGACGGGCCGAGCATCGTGAAGAACTCGTTGCTGCCGATATGGAAGCTGACCGATTTCAGCGCCTGATAGGCCCCGAAGTGCTTGGAGACGGACTGGACTTCGATGGCCCTTTTGACTCCGGAAGAATGGGGCTGGGTCATGCTTCGATCCTCACGCCGGCTCGAGCTGGGTGACTTCGCGGCGGAAGGGCAGGGCATCGCCGATATCGGGCGTGTCCAGCTCCCGCGCATAACGATGGCCGGCATAGGTCGCCCAGGCGATGGGGGCGGGTGCCGCGGCATCGCCGATGATCTTCACCGTATTGATGCCGGCATCCGCCCAGTCGGCCTGACGGGCAATCAGGTCGTTATAAAGCGCATCTTCCGAAAGCCGCGAGGCGACCATGACGACGGCATCGCAGCCGATGGCTTTGCGCTTGCCGGTATAGGTGCAGTTGGTCTCGACCTGGTCGGCGCGGATAGCGGTGACGCCGCGGTTGAGGCGGATATCGACGCCGAGATCGTCGAGGCGGACATGGATCGCACCCTGTTCCAGCGTGTTGCGCGTCCAGTCGGAGACATAGGCCGAGGGGGTTACGAGAATGACGTTCGCGCCGGCCTTGGCCATCACCTCGGCCATCACGCCACCCATGTAATAGTGGTCGTCGTCATAGACCACGACGGTCTTGCCGGCGAGGTTTTCCGGGTGGACCTTGCCCATGACGTCGTCGGGCGTCCAGACGGTCATGACGGGATCGACCGGCATCGGCACGACATGCTGGCGGGCCACGCCGTCGCGGCGCCAGTGCGAGCCGGTGGCGATGGCGACATGTTCGAAGCCGAAGCCGAGCACGTCGTCGGCCGTCAGGCGGCTGTCGAAATAGGTCTCGACATTGGTGCGCTGGGAAATCTGGTACTGGCGGTAATCGACGACGCGGCCCCAGGCGGAAAGGCCGGGCAGCAGCCTTTCGCGGGCGACGCGCCCACCGAGCGTCGTGGTGGCTTCCGCCAGCGTCACGTCATAGCCGCGCAGCGAAAGCGCGCGGGTGGCCTCGAGACCGGCCGGACCGGCGCCGACGACGAGCACGGTCTGGCTGTCGCCCTTTTCGTTCATGCGCTCCGGGTGCCAGCCCTTGCGCCATTCCTCCATGAAGGTCGGGTTCTGCGTGCAGCGGCTGATCGACATGGTCATGTCGCCGGTGATGCACATGTTGCAGCCGATGCATTCGCGGATGTCCTCGATGCGGCCTTCCTCGATCTTCTTCGGCAGGAAGGGATCGGCGATCGACGGGCGGGCGCAGCCGATGAAATCGAGCACGCCCTGGCGGATCATGCGCGCCATCACATCCGGCGAGGTGAAGCGGCCGACGCCGACGACCGGCTTCGACGACAATTCGCGGATACCCTTGACCAGCAGTTCCTGCGCGCCCTCTTCCTTGAAGCGCGAGGGGCCGGAACAGTCTTCCCAGGCGCCGTGCGCGAGGTCCCAGAGGTCGGGCAGGTCGGCGTTCATCTCGACGAATTCGCGCACCTCGGCATTGGAGAAGCCGAGTTCGCCGATCGTCTCGTCGAGGCTGACGCGCATGGTGATGGCGGTCGTGTCACCGACGGCGTCGCGGATATCGGCCATCACCTCGCGGGCGAAGCGCGAGCGGTTTTCGAGGCTGCCGCCATATTCGTCGGTGCGCTGGTTGGTGGCGCGCGACAGGAAGTGCTGGAAGATGCCGAAGCCGTGCGCGCCGTAAAGACAGATCAGATCGAAGCCAGCGATCTTGGAGCGCTTGGCGGCGTTGACGAACCAGCGGCGCAGGTCCTTGATCTCGCTCTTGTCGAGCGCGCGGGCCTGCACCGGATCGTTGGTAAAGGTGCGGATCGGCAGGGCCGACGGCGCGAGCGGCACTTCCTTGGTGTAGAAGTTCGGGCCGTTGATGCCGGAATAGGCGAGCTGGATGCCGGCGAGCGCGCCGTGCACCTTCATGGCATCGGACATGCGGCGAAGGCCGGGAATGTCCTTGTCCTCCCACAGGCGCAGTTCGATGAACGGCGTGATCTCCGAGGTGTGGTGCATCTCGGTCTGCTCGGTGAAGATGACGCCCCAGCCGCCTTCGGACTTGATGCCGCGCATGGCCGCGGCCGCCGACGGGTCACGATAGCCGCCACCGTTGCAATGCGGCACCTGATAGAACCGGTTTTTCGCGATGTGCGGGCCGATCGCCAGAGGTTCGAACAGGATATCGTATTTGGCGTCGCGCATGGCAGTCCTCGGGGTTTCCTGGCTCTATTGGATTAGGCAACGGGCTTCCGGTAAATGACGCGTTCCGGAAACATGGATTAGGTTCAGGCTAATCAGAGTTCGACGTGTGGTGTGGTCTCGATTTCAATCTTCGCACGAAGTTTCAGCCGCCCGTAGACGCTTGAAAAATTCTCTTTTGTTTTCAGCGCGTTGTGAAAGGGGAGGAGGTTGTCTTCGATCCCGCCGGCATGCAGGATTGCACCACCCCGTCTCAGATGCTCGAAAACCGGGCGGCGCGCTGCCGCCCGGACAGGCGCCTGCCTAGTATTTCACCCACACGGTTTTGAGCGCGCAATACTTGTCGAAGCTGTGGATCGAGAGGTCGCGGCCGAAACCGGACTGCTTCACGCCGCCGAAGGGCGTCATGGCCGAGAGCGCATCGACGGTGTTGACCGAGACCGTGCCGGCATTGAGCCGGTCGGAAACGGAGAGCGCGCGCGACAGGTCCCTGGTCCAGACGGAGGCGGCGAGGCCGTATTCACTGTCGTTTGCCATGCGCAGCGCCTCGTCGTCGCTGTCGAAAGGCGTGATGGCGAGGACGGGGCCGAAGATTTCCTCCCGCGCGATGCGGGCGTCGGGCGCGACGTCGTTGAAGATGGTCGGCTGGATGTAGCAGTCCGAGCCGTCACGCGTTTCGCGCTCGCCGCCATGGGCGAGGCGGGCCTCCTTGCGGCCGATATCGATATAGGAGGCGACGCGGTCGGCATGGGCCTTTTCGACCAGCGGACCCATACGGGTAGCGGGATCGAGCGGGTCGCCGAGCGGCCAGGCGGCTGTGGCGGCGATGACCTTCTGCGTGAATTCCTCCTGCACGGAGCGATGCACCAGGAGGCGCGAATTGGCCGAGCAGACTTCGCCGGAATTGAACAGGATGCCGAAGGCGGCCATCTCGGCGGCTTTGTCGAGATCGGCGTCGGCGAAGACGAGATTCGGTGACTTGCCGCCGGTCTCCAGCCACACCTGCTTCATGTTGCTCTGGCCGGCATAGGTCATGAACAGCTTGCCGACCTTGGTCGAGCCGGTGAAGACCAACGCGTCGACATCCGGGTGGAGGCCAAGCGCCCGGCCGGCATCCTCGCCGTAACCCGGCACGACATTCAGCACGCCGTCCGGCAGCCCGGCTTCGGAGGCGAGTTCGGCAAGCATGAGGGCGGAGAGCGGCGATTGCTCGGCCGGCTTCAGCACGACGGAATTGCCGGTCGCCAGCGCCGGCGCCAGCTTCCACGTCGCCATGTCGAGCGGGAAATTCCACGGCACGACGGCGCCGATGACGCCGAGCGGCACGCGGCGGATGAGGGCGAGGTCGCCACGGCCGGTCGGGGCGATCTCGTCATAGAGCTTGTCGATGGCTTCGGCATGCCACTGGAAGAAATGCGCCGAGCCGGGCGCGTCGATGGTCGAGCTGTCGCCGATCGGCTTGCCGACGTCGAGCGTTTCGAGCAGCGCCAGTTCCGGGATGTTGTCTCGGATGAGGGCGGCAAGCCGCAGCAGCACCTCCTTGCGCTCGGCCGGCGACTTGCCCGACCAGCGGCCGTCATTGAAGGCGCGGCGGGCGGAGGCGACGGCGGCATCGATATCCTCGGCGGTGCCGCGGGCGACCGCGGTCAGGATCTGCGCATTGGCCGGATTGACGGTTTCGAACCGGCCGCCCTTCGCCGCATCGCGGAACTTGCCGTCGATATAGACGCCGTTGCGGAATTTCAGGCTCTGGGCGCGGCTGCGCCAGTCGATCGTCGTGGTCATGAACTGCCTTTCTGGTCTTTGGGGGCGGCGGCGGAGACCGGCAGGTCCATGACCATGTCGCCGATCTTCTCGCCGCAGAAGTGGATGAAGCGCCGCACCGTCAGCGCCGGGCTGGCACCCCCCATGGAGAGGATGCCCATGCGCATGGGGCGCAGATTGCCGGTGAGCGGCACGAAGGAAAGCTTGCCGCCATCGAGCGCATAGGTGGAGACGGGGCGGATATTGGCGATGGAATAGCCGAAGCGATTGGCGACCATGGCGCGCATGACCGACATGTCGCGTGTGCGCTCGACGATCTGCGGCGAAAGCCCCGCCTCGCGAAACAGCGAGAGGAAATAGGCCGAGCTGTGCGGCAGGTCGAGCAGGATCATCGGATGGGGTGCCAGATCCTCGATCGTCACGGCGCTGCGGCCGGCGAGCGGATGATCCTCGTGCAGCACCGCATAGGGCGGCAGCACGGCCAGCTCATGGAAGGCGATGTCGGCGGGGATGTCGAGATCATAGGACAGCGCGATATCGAAGCGCGCCATGCGAAGCCCCTCCAGGATGCGCGCCTGGTCGCGCTCGTACTGGAAGAAATCGACATCCGGATATTCGTCGGAAAAGGCGCGCCGCAGCGCGGGGATGACGGCCTGCGCGAAGGTGACGAGACAGGCGACATGCAGCGGCCCGCGGACCTGCCCGGTCAGTTCGTTTGAGAGCGCGTTGAGCTTGGCGGCCTCGCCGAGGATCTGGCGTGCCTGATCGACGAAGCTATGGCCGGCCTGCGTCAGCGACAGGCCGTGCGCATGGCGGCGCACGAACAGCGTGATGCCGAATTCCTTCTCGAGCTGCGAGATCGCTGCCGAGACGGAGGGGGCCGAAACGTTCACCCGCTCGGCCGCCTCGGTGACGGAGCCATATTCCCCGACCGCGACGAGATATTCCAGTTGCCGGAGCGTGAAGCGCAACACCATGTCTGTTCCCCTGTTGAGGCCCCAATTAAGGAACAGATTTTTCTGCGCGGGAAGAGCGTGGCTCTCAGGACTGTGGATGAGGCGGCGGGTGCCGGGGTTCTGGTCTCGCATCATCGCATGCTCGCCTCCTCCAGCCGCCGCGTTCAATATCCTCAGGAGGCCGCGGCAGCAGCCTCGGTTTTCTCGCTGCTGCGGTGTTCGGCAATGTAGCCGGCGAGATAATCCGCGTCGTGCCAGCAGCCCCAGATGAAGGAGGAGGCGCGGCGCGACAGCCAGGGCAGACCGACGAAGAACAGGCCCGGCACCTTGGAAACGCCGCGCTCGTGCACCGGCCGGCCCTTGTCGTCGAGGGCGTCGAGCTTCAGCCAGCTGTAATCGACCGCGTAACCCGTCGCCCAGATGATGGAGGTGATGCCGGCTTCCTTGAGGTTCAGCGCAAGGATCGGATCGGTCACGCAGGCGGGGTCCGGCTCCTTGCGGCGGGCTTCCGGGTCTTCCGGCAGGTCGAGATTGTTTTCGGCGGCATAGGCATCGGCGCGGTCGAGCAGCGAGAGGTGGTTTTCGTCGCCGCGGGCGATGTTTTCGGCAAGGTCGGGCGCGATCTGCAGCACGCCGTCCTTGAAGCTCTCCGCCCGGCCGAGCAGGGTCATGCCGCGATTGCCGAGGCGGCGGAAATCGACCGTGTTGCCGCCATAGGCGCCGCTGACGGCGATGGTGACATGCTCGGTGTTCGGCGCGGGCACCTTGAGGTCCCAGATGCCGAGCACGCCGAGCCACCAGCAAAAATCCTTGCCGCGATAGCGGCGCGGCGGACGATCGTGCGGGCCGATGGAGAGATAGACACGTTTGCCGGCGCGCAGCAATTCGTCGGCGATCTGCGTGCCGGAGGAACCGGCGCCGATCACCAGGACCGCGCCCTCGGGCATCTGGCCGGGATTGCGGTAGGTGTTGGAATGGATCTGCGTGATGCCCTCTTCCGCCGGAACGAGCGCCGGCGTGACCGGCCGCTGGAAGGCGCCCGTGGCGGAGACGACGTTCTTCGCCTCGATGACGCCACCGGAGGTCTCGACGCGGAAGCCGTCACCCGCGCGGGAGACGCTCGTCACCTCGACGCCGGTGCGGATCGGCGCCTTGATCATCTCGGCATAGGCGACGAAATAGTCGGCGACCTGCTCCTTCGGGGCGAAGGCATCGTCTTCCAGGCCGGGAAAGGTCATGCCGGGGAAACGGTCATGCCAGGCGGGGCCGTTGGCGACGAGGCTGTCCCAGCGGGCGGTGCGCCAGCTTTCGGCGATGCGGTTCTTTTCGAGCACCAGATGGGGCACGCCGCGCTTGCCGAGATGTTCGCTCATGGCGACGCCGGCCTGGCCGGCGCCGATGACGAGCGTGTCCACTTTTTCCACTGACATGCCGGCTTCCCCTTGCTTTCCGGTGCGGCGGCCCTTGCGGCCGTGACATGCGAAAGGTGTAGAGGAAGCCCGTTTTGCCCGACATAAGAGTTTGGTTCAGCGTTGATTAGGTGGCCGCTAAGCCGGTTCTAATCGAGGATCGCCATATCGAGCTCCGCCTTGCGGCCGAGCTTGGTCATCCACTCCAAATATTGCGGCTGCTTGCGGATTTGCCGTCCGTAGTGGCGGCGAAGGGCTGCGGTAAGGTCGCCGTTACGGCCCAGTTGCTCGTCGGCAAAGCCGATCATCTGGGAGTTCGGCCAGGCCTGCGGGCGGATGACGGTGAGGCGGGTGAAGAGGTTTTCGGCTTCCTCGTCCGGATTGCCCTGCGCCATCAGGGTCAGCATGGCGGCCGTCGAACGCGAGATGCCCATATGGCAATGGACGAGCAGATGGCTCGCAGCGTCGCGGTCCTGCCGGTTCAGGAAATCCTGCCCGAAAGCGAGGATCGACGCGACGTGATCGGGCCGCGGCCGCACCCGTTCGGGCAGGTCGTCGATGATGTCGTGGAAACGCAGCGTCGTCCGCAGGTGCTTGCCGTAGCTCTGGAAAGCCTCGAGCTCGGGCAGGTCCGGATCGAGCAGCGAGAGCACATGGGTTACGTTCCGGGCGCTCTGGCCGGGCAACTCCTCGATGCCGCAGATGGTGAGCTCCGGAGAAAATACGACGTCCATTTCAAAATCCTTCACAGCAATTGATTTGCGCAGGATACAGGCGGCCTGTGGGGAAACGAAGGCGTTTCTCGGCCGATCTTGCCCGACGCGTCTCGATCGTTATCCTGCGGCTCGGTTCGTTCAAGAGGAGAGCAACGGGATGTCGTTTTTTGTCGCGGAAGGACCCGAATTCTCCACCTTCGTGCTGGGCAACGCGCCGCTGAAGAAACTGGCCGGCGGCTTCGATTGGGCGGAGGGCCCGGTCTGGTTCGGCGATCACGAGTGCCTGCTGTTTTCCGATATTCCCAACAACCGCATGCTGCGCTGGAGTGCCGCGACCGGCATCACGCCGTTTCGCGAGCCGTCGAATTTCTCAAACGGCAACACGCGCGACCAGGAAGGGCGGCTGGTGACCTGCGAGCATGGGACACGCCGCGTCACCCGCACGGAGCATGACGGCACGATCACCGTCATCGCCGACCGTTTCGAAGGCAAGCGGCTGAACTCGCCGAACGACGTGGTCGTCGCCTCCGATGGCGCGATCTGGTTCACCGATCCGCACTACGGCATCGCCTCCGACTACGAGGGCACGCGCGCCGAGCAGGAATTGCCGTGCAACGTTTATCGCGTCGATGCGCTTTCCGGCGCGATCCGCGCCGTGCTCACCGATTTCCATTGCCCGAACGGCCTTGCCTTCAGTCCGGATGAAAAGCGCCTCTATGTCGCCGATACCGGCCGGATGTTTCACGACGACCCGCGCCATATCCGCGTCTTCGATGTAGGGGCAGACTGGGCGCTGACGGGTGGCAGGGTGTTCCACACGATCTCGCCCGGCTGCGCGGACGGTATGCGCGTCGATGCGGCGGGCAATCTCTGGTCTTCGGCCGGCGACGGCGTGCATTGCCTCGCGCCGGACGGGCGGCGTCTCGGCCGCATCCTGGTGCCGGAAACCGTGTCCAACATCTGCTTCGGCGGCCGACAAGGCCATCGACTCTTCATCACCGCGACGACGTCGCTCTATGCCGTCTCGCTGGCCATTCGCGGCGCGGCGGGGTCCGTGCGCTGACAAGCAAAGCGCAAACATTACAAAAATATAACGAGGCACTGGCCTTTCCCTCCGCTATGGGTGGCTCCACATGAGATGGAAAGGGACGGACGAGGCGTGGCCTCGCCATGGGGTTGCCGATGACCAGGACTGTACGACCGCAGAAGGACGAGAAGCCCGCCGGTGAGGCCGGGCACACGAATGTCACCTTCATGCCCGGTGCCGTGCCGCCGGCCCGCCGCAAGCGCCGCTCGCGGGCCTGGATCTGGCTGTTGGTCATCGCGGTGCTTGCGGGCGCCGGCTATTACGGCTGGCGTGCCTATGCGCCGGCCGAGACGACGACGGCCATCATTACGCAGGCGGTGGTGCGCGGCGATATCGAAAACGCCGTGACGGCGGTCGGCACGCTGGAGGCGGTCAAATCCGTCGATGCCGGCGCGCAGGTCTCCGGCCAGCTGAAGACGCTGCATGTTGCGATCGGCGATACCGTGAAGAAGGATCAGCTGCTCGCCGAGATGGACCAGGCGACCATCGAGAACCGTATCGAGATCAACCGTGCGGAACTGGCGAACCTCCAGGCACAACTCGAATCCAAGAAGGCGCAGCTCGCGCTGAAACAGGCCAATATCGCCCGCCAGCGCAATCTCGTGGCCGGCAATGCCGCCGCAAAGCAGGCGCTCGATCAGGCCGTCGCGGACCTCGCTGCCGCCGAAGCCGATGTCAACGCCACCGATGCGCAGATCCGCAAGCAGCAGGCGACGCTGGCCGGCGACGAGGTGGATCTCGGCTATACCAAGATCTACGCGCCGATGGCGGGCACGGTCGTTTCCAACCCCGTGAAGGAAGGCCAGACGCTGAACGCCGTGCAGAGCGCGCCGACCATCGTCACCATCGCCGACCTCTCGACCATGACGGTGCGGGCGGAAGTCTCCGAGGCCGATGTCAGCCGGCTGAAGGTCGGCATGGAAGCCTATTTCACCCTGCTCGGCCAGCCGGGCAAACGCTTCACCGGGAAACTCCGGCAGATCGAGCCGACGCCCACGGTCGAGAACAATGTCGTGCTCTATAACGCGCTGTTTGACGTGCCGAACCCCGACGGCGAGCTGATGATGTCGATGAGCGCGCAGGTCTTCTTCGTGCAGGCGGCGGCGCGCGACGTGCTGCTCGTGCCGGCCGGTGCCGTCAGCGCCACGAAGGACGGGGCGGAAGTCACCATCGTCACCGCTTCGGGTGCGAAAGAAGTGCGCAAGGTCGAGACCGGCATCCGCAACCGCGTCAGCGTGGAGGTGAAGAGCGGGCTTGCGGAGGGCGACAAGGTCGTCGTCACCGCCGGTTCGACGGGCGATGCGGCAGGGCGCAATGCGCGGCGCAACAACCGCATGCCGCCGATGTTCTGAGGCCGCCATGACCGCGCTCATCTCGCTCAAGGATGTCACCAAGACCTTTTTCAACGACGGATTTGCCGTCGAGGTCCTGCATGGCGTATCGCTCGACATCGAAGCGGGCGAGTTCGTCGCGATCATCGGCCAGTCCGGTTCCGGCAAGTCGACGCTGATGAACATCCTCGGCTGCCTCGATCAGCCGACCTCGGGCGAATACCGCATTGATGGCGAGCCGGTCTCGGATTTCGAGACTGACGACCTGGCGGCGCTGCGCCGCCGCACCTTCGGCTTCGTGTTCCAGAGCTACAATCTCATCCCGACGGCCAGCGCCCGCGAAAACGTCGAGGTTCCGGCGATCTATGCCGGCCTTCCGGCCCGTGAACGGCAGGAGCGGGCGGACATGCTGCTGTCCTCGCTGAAGCTTGGCGACCGGCTCGATCATCGGCCGAACCAGCTTTCCGGCGGCCAGCAACAGCGCGTCTCCATCGCCCGAGCGCTGATGAACGGCGGCCGTGTCATCCTCGCCGACGAGCCGACCGGCGCGCTCGACAGCCAGAGCGGCGAAGAGGTGATGGCGCTCCTGCGTCGGATGCATGAGAATGGCCACACGATCATCCTCATCACCCATTCGCGTGAGGTGGCGGAGGCCGCCGATCGGCTGATCGAGATCCGCGACGGCCGCATCATTTCCGATCGCGCCAAGAAGGCGCGAACCGCGTCCGAGGCTGCTGTCGGTTTGCAGAAGGCGGTGAAGGAGGGCTCGGCGGCCATCGCCGACGTCTCCGAGGCCGTGAAGATGGCGATCCGCGCGCTGCATGCCAATCTCTTCCGCACCGTGCTGACGCTGCTCGGCATCGTCATCGGTGTTGGTTCCGTGGTGGCCATGCTGGCGATCGGCACGGGGGCGCAGAATTCCGTGCTTGACCGGATTTCCGCCATGGGCTCGAACGTTCTACTGGTGCGCCCGAGCATGGCGAATTTCCGCGGCGGGGGCAGCGCCCCCGTGACGCTCATCCCGTCCGATGCCGATGCGATCCTCGAATTGCCGAACGTCTCCTTCGCCGTATCGGAAATGACCAGTTCGGTGACGCTGCGCTACGGCAATATCGACTATCAGACGACGGCGAACGGCACGGTGCCAGCCTTCACGCAGGCGAAGAATTGGAAGGTCGCCGCAGGCGAGTTCCTCAATGCCGACGACATGGACACCTATGCGCCCGTCGCGGTGCTCGGCCAGACCGTTGCAAAGACCCTGTTTCCCGATGGCGCCAGCCCGCTCGGCCAATATGTGCTGGTCAACAAGATCCCCTTCCAGGTCATCGGCGTGATGGCGGAGATGGGCGCGAGCGCCGGCGGCAACGACCAGGACGACACGATTCTCGTGCCGCTCTCCACCGGCAGCATGCGGCTCTTCGGCCAGCGCAACGTGCGCACGATCACCGTGCAGGTCGAGGATTCCGCGGCGATCGACCTGACGCAGGATGCCATCCAGACCCTGCTCGACACCCGTCACAAGGCCGAGGACACGCAGATCACCAACATGTCCTCGGTGCGCGAGGCCTTCACCGAGACCTCCAACACCTTGAAGCTGTTTCTGGGCTCGGTCGCGGCGATCTCGCTGCTCGTCGGCGGCATCGGGGTGATGAACATTATGCTGGTTTCCGTGCGCGAGCGTACCCGCGAAATCGGCGTGCGCATGGCGACGGGCGCGCGGCGGCGCGATATCCTGCTGCAATTCCTCATCGAGGCGCTGGTCGTGTCGGCGATCGGCGGCGCCATCGGCGTGGGGCTCGGCCTCTCCATCGGTGCGCTGGCCAAGGTGTTCGGCATGCCGGTCAGCTTCACCCTCGGCCCTGTCGCGCTCGCCTTTGCCTGCTCGTTCCTGACTGGTCTCGTCTTCGGCTACCTGCCGGCCCGCAACGCCTCGCATCTCCAGCCGGCCGTAGCGCTCGGGGCGGATTGACGCCTACGACTTCAGGACGATTGTCGGAAAACCCATCCTGTGCGACCATGCGCGCGGGAGGATGACTGGATGGTGTCGACGTTGTCGCACATACGGGAGATCGAACGCGTCGGCATGGGCGCGGTCAGCCCGCGCGATGTGCCCGTCGTCCAGTCCTGGCTGCGCTGCCTCAACGATTACAAGCTCGACCCGACCGTGGCGCAGGAAGCCTATATCGTGCCCGAGTTGAAGCTGCGCGAGCACCGCGAGCAGGCGGAAGAGCTGATCCGCATCGGCCGGTCCGGCCTTGAAACCCTGTTCAACCAGATCGCCGAGCAGAACTACGTGCTGCTCCTGTCGGATGCGCGCGGCGTCACCGTCGATTTCATGGGCGATCCGACCTTCGATAACCAGCTGCGCCGCGCCGGGCTTTATCTCGGCTCGGAGTGGTCGGAAAACCGGGCGGGCACCTGCGCTGTGGGCGCCTGCATCGTCTCCGGCGAGCCGGTCATCATCCATCAGGACGATCATTTCGACACCAGCCATATCGGCCTGACATGCACAGCGGCGCCGGTCTTCGATACGCTCGGCGATCTGACGGCCGTGCTCGATATCTCGCAGCTGCGCTCGCCGACGGCCAAGGCCAGCCAGCAGCTGGCGCTGCATCTCGTCGCCTCCACCGCGCGGCGCATCGAGCTTGCCAATCTGATGACCCGCACGCGCAACGACTGGGTATTGCGTCTGGCTCGTTCGCCGGAATTCCTGGATGTCGATCCGGATGCGGCCATCGCGCTCGACGGCTCCGGACGCATTACCGGCATGACCCATGGCGGCTTCGGCGCGCTGGCCCGCGCGATGAACCTGCGCGGCCTTTCCACCCGCGATTTCCTCGGCCAGCCGATCTCGCAGGTCTTCGATATGGATGTCGATGATCTTCCACGCTTCATGCGTGGCCGGCCGAATGGCGAACGGTTGATCCGGGCGAAGAATGGACTGGTTTTGTTTGCCAGTGCGATCGCGCCCGCCGTCAATCTGCGCGCTCCCTCCCAGCCGGAGCGCCACCTGCCGCGGGCGCTGCGCGATCTCAGCGGTGGCGATGCGGCGATGGAGCGCGTTCAGGCCCGCGCGGCGAAACTCGCGGCCCGTGACATCCCGATCCTCATCCAGGGCGAGACGGGCAGCGGCAAGGAATTTCTGGCGCGCGCCATTCACGACAGCTGCGAAAGCCCTGGCAATTTCGTCGCCGTCAACTGCGCGGCGATCCCCGAACATCTCATCGAATCCGAACTCTTCGGCTATGCGCCCGGCGCCTTCACCGGCGCCAACCAGAAGGGCAAGCGCGGCCTGATCGAGGAAGCGAGCGGCGGCACGCTGTTCCTCGACGAGATCGGCGACATGCCGTTGTCCCTGCAAAGCCGTCTTCTCCGCGTTCTCTCTGAAAACGAGGTGCAGCCCGTCGGTGCGCTGAAGCCCAGACCGGTGCGCCTGCGCGTCCTCTCCGCCTCGCACCGCGATCTGGGCGAACTCGTGAAGGAGGGCCGCTTCCGGCAGGATCTCTATTATCGCCTGAATGCGGCGACGCTCGCTTTGCCGGCCTTGCGCGAGCGAGACGATCTCGGCTGGCTCATCGGCCAGCTTCTCGGCCGCATCGCCAGGGAAAACGGCGAGGCCTATCGCCTCGACAAGGCTGCACGCGCCGCGCTGTTGGCCCATGGCTGGCCGGGCAACCTGCGGGAGCTCTCCAATGCACTGCGGGTCGCCGCCGCGCTCTCGGAGGAGGGCTTGATCACGCCCGATTGCCTGCCGGACCACCTTTTCGCCGAGGTCGCTCCAGCCGTATCTGGTGACGAGGACGCGCTGCGCCAAGCGCTCAGCGACTGCGGCAACAATGTCTCCGCGCTCGCCCGCAAACTCGGCGTCAACCGCTCCACCATCCATCGCCGCCTCAAGCGCCTCAACTGAGGCAGCAGCTGCAACACCTGTTGCACCGCACCTGTTGCAAACGGTCGCGCCATGACACACTCCACGTCCTAACCTGTTGATTTCTTGATGTAATCCCTATCTGGCACGCCGCTTGCTGCTCTCCAGCCAGGAGATAGCAGGAGGAGAAACCATGCTCGACAAGACCCCCACAACGCGCGTTCAGGCGCTTCTCGACACGTTGGGTGCCGCCCTCGAATCCGGCCGCATCGAGGATGCCGTCGATCTGTTTGCCGAGGACTGCTACTGGCGCGACCTCGTCGCCTTCACCTGGAACATCAAGACCGTCGAGGGCCGCGATCAGGTGCGCGACATGCTCGAAGCCCAGCTTGCCGGCGCAAAGCCGTCCAACTGGCGCGTCTCGACCGGCGAGGCGGCGACGGAGGCGGACGGCGTGCTGGAAAGCTGGATTTCGTTCGAGACGGCGACCGGCCGCGGCTATGGCCTCGTGCGCTTCAAGAACGGCCTGATCTGGACGCTGCTGACGGCGCTGGCCGAGCTGAAGGGCCACGAAGAGAAATCCGGCTTCACGCGTCCCCTCGGCGCCAAGCACGGCCAGAACCTCGGCGCGAGGACCTGGAAGGAGGAGCGCGAACACGAGGAGCGCACGCTCGGCTATGAGAAACAGCCTTATGTCGTCATCATCGGCGGCGGGCAGGGCGGCATTGCGCTTGGCGCGCGGCTGCGCCAGCTCGGCGTGCCCACCATCATCCTCGAAAAGAACGACCGGCCGGGCGACAGCTGGCGCAAGCGCTACAAGTCGCTCTGCCTGCACGATCCCGTCTGGTACGACCACCTGCCCTATATCGACTTCCCCAAGAACTGGCCGGTCTTCGCGCCGAAAGACAAGATCGGCGACTGGCTGGAATTCTACACCAAGGTCATGGAGCTGAACTACTGGACGCGCTCCACCGCCAAATCGGCCAAATGGGACGATGCGGCGAAGGAATGGACCATCGTCGTTGACCGTGACGGCGAGGAGGTGGTGCTGAAGCCCAAGCAACTGGTCTTCGCCACCGGCATGTCCGGCAAGGCCAATATTCCCGACTTCAAGGACCGCGAGCGCTTCAAGGGCGAGCAGCACCATTCCTCGCAGCATCCGGGACCGGATGGCTACAAGGGCAAGAAGGTCGTGGTCATCGGTTCGAACAATTCGGCCCACGATATCTGCGCGGCGCTCTACGAGGCGGGCGTCGACGTCACGATGATCCAGCGCTCGACGACCCATATCGTCAAATCCGACACGCTGATGGATATCGGCCTCGGTTCGCTCTATTCCGAGCAGGCGCTGGCGAATGGTGTGACGACGGGCAAGGCCGACCTCATCTTCGCCTCGCTGCCCTACCGGATCATGCACGAGTTCCAGATTCCGCTCTACGACAAGATGCGCGAGCGCGACGCCGACTTCTATGCGGCGCTGGAAAAAGCCGGCTTCCAGCTCGACTGGGGTGCCGACGGCTCGGGCCTCTTTATGAAATATCTGCGGCGCGGCTCCGGTTACTACATCGATATCGGTGCCTCGCAGCTCATCATCGACGGCAAGGTGAAGCTGGCGGCGGGGCAGGTCGAGGAGATCACGGAGAATGCGATCAGGCTTGCCGACGGCAAGGAAATCCCGGCCGATGTCATCGTTTATGCGACAGGCTATGGCTCGATGAACGGCTGGGTCGCCGACCTCATCGATCAGGCAACGGCCGACAAGGTCGGCAAGGTCTGGGGGCTCGGCTCCGACACGCCGAAGGACCCCGGTCCCTGGGAAGGCGAGCAGCGCAACATGTGGAAGCCGACGCAGCAGGAGGCGCTGTGGTTCCACGGCGGCAACCTGCACCAGTCGCGCCACTATTCGCAGTATCTTGCCCTGCAGCTGAAGGCGCGGCTCGAAGGCATTCCCACGCCGGTCTATGGCCTCCAACCGGTTCATCACCGGAAATAGACCGGCACCCGGGCGGGCAGCGTCCTCCCGCTGCCCGCTCTTTCTTTCGGTTAAGGACTGTTGTGCCGGGCTATCGGCGTGGCCTGCGGCACGACGACAACAAGCAGAAAAGCGCCGCCAGATAACGGATTGCCATTGAGCTGATCGCGAGACTCAGCCTTGGGGCTGCAGGTAGAGGTCCTGATCTCCGTCGTCTTATTGCACGTGAGGTGCCCAAACCTGTCTTTTTAAAAGATTTCCCTTTGACATGCCGGCGTGGTTGCTTGATTTCAGCCGATAGCGCCCGACATGGTGTGCGAGCGGATGCCGCGAGACAGGGACCTTTGAAAAGCACGAAGAAAGACAAGGCGCCGCGGCCGCGCAAGCCGAAAACCCTGCTGCAACAGCTTGCCGCCAAGCCGGAGAAGCTGTTTTCCGGGGCGTTTCGACAGCAATATGCCGCCCTGTGTTTTCGGTTCCTTCCTGACGCCGCCGGCATCGAAATCCTGGTCGTGACGTCGCGCGACAGCGGGCGCTGGATCATCCCGAAGGGCTGGCCGATGAAGGGCAGGAAACCCTACGAGGCCGCCGCGATCGAAGCCCTCCAGGAGGCCGGTGTTTCCGGAAAAATTCGCAAAAAACCGGTCGGCAGCTACACCTATCTGAAACTTCTCGACGACGGCGACGTCGCGCCCTGCATCGTCGATGTCTTCCAGATCGAAGTTACCGAGACCGCCGGGAAATTCAAGGAGAAGGGCGAACGCATCCTCGCCTGGGTCAGCCCGGACGAGGCGGCGCGGCGGGTGCGCGAGATCGAACTGAAATCGCTGCTGGTGGAATTCGTGTCGCGGTGACCCGATACGGGGAGCGATGCATATCCGGCCGGTTGAAATTTTTGATGCCGCGGACCTGCATCGAGGATATCTGAAACGTTCTGAGTGTGTGGGGCCGGGGCCTCCCTATCGAGTTGCGACCGGAGATGCGCGCCATTTTTTCCATTCGAATAGCAGGAACGGGGCACGTGGTGCCGGCGAATGTGGTTCTCTCCGAAGCGCTGGATCGGCGGCTGGGATTTCCCACCGGCCATCTGGAAAGGCTTTCAGGCGTGCACAGCCGGCATGTCTGCGAGGCTGAAGATCAGATCGAGCTTGCCGTTGCCGCTGCCCGCCTTGCCTTGGAACGGGCTGCGGTGGCTGCGGGGGAGATCGACCTCGTGCTCGGCGCCTGCGGCATTCCCTACCAGACCCTGCCGGCAACCGCGCCGCTCGTGATGCGCCGTCTCGGCATTCCCGATGGTGCGGCCGCGGCCTTCGATGTCAATGCCACCTGTCTCAGCTTCCTCTCGGCGCTGGAGCTTGCCGCCGGCCGCATCGCCGCCGGACAATCCCGCACGGCGCTCGTCTTTTCCTCGGAAGTCGCCTCGCGGGCGCTGCCCTGGAAAGAGCAGCCGGATGTCGCGGCCCTGTTCGGCGATGGCGCTGCCGCCGTCGTGCTGACGGCGGCGCCGGAAGGGGCGGGCGCGATCCGCGCGAGCCTGATGCGCACCTACCCTTCAGCCTATGAGGCCTGCCAGATCGGTGCCGGCGGAACGCGCTTCGATTTCGCGCGGGAGGCGGCGGCGTTTGCTGCCCATTCCGTCTTCCGCATGGACGGCAAGGCGCTTTTCCGCGTCACGCACCGGCATTTCCCCCGTTTCGTCGAAGATCTCCTGGCCGCTGCCGGCTGGACGCCCGCCGATGTCGATCTCGTCGTGCCGCACCAGGCAAGCCCGCTGGCGCTGGAGCACATGATCGAGCAGGCGGGCATGCCCGGCGCGCGCGTGGTCAATATCGCAGCACGCTTCGGCAACCAGATCGCGGCGTCCATCCCGACCGCGCTCGACATCGCCTGGACGGAGGGGCGAATCCACAGGGGAACGCGGCTTCTGCTGCTCGGCACCTCGGCCGGCGTTTCCTTCGGCGGCATGGCCATCGAGGTTTGATCGCGATGCGGATCCTGGTCACCGGAGCGACGGGATTTCTAGGCGGGAGAGTGATCCGGCATCTTGGCGCCCGCGGGCTCGATGCCGTCGGCCTCGGTCGCGATGACGCCCGATGCCGCGCGCTTCAGGGCGCGGGTTTTACGACCGTCCGCGCCGACCTTTCCCGTTCCGTCCTGCATCTGGCCGACGTTATCGGCGGGGTGGACGCCGTCGTCCATTGCGCCGCGCTCTCCGCCCCCTGGGGGCGTCTTGCCGCCTTCCGCGCCGCCAATGTGGGGGGCACCCGAAACGCGCTCGATCTGGCCGAAGCGCTCGGCGCCCGCCGGTTCGTCAACATCTCCTCGCCGACGGTCTATTTCGAGATGAAGGACAAGATCGCCGTCGCCGAGACTGCATGCCTGCCGCGTCCGATCAATGCCTATGCCCGGACGAAGGCGGAGGCCGAGCGACTCGTTTTCGCCTGCCCTAGAGTGGGCCCCGTCAACCTGCGGCCACGAGGGATTTACGGCGCGGGCGAGGAGACGCTGCTGCCGCGCCTTATTACCGCTGCCCGTCGCGGGCCTCTGCCGCTGCTGCGCTCCGGTGCTGCCGCCATCGATCTCACCCATGTCGATGACGTGGTGGCGGCGATCGAGGCGGCGCTGAGCGCCGACGCTGCGGTCGAGGGCGAAACATTCAACATTTCGGGCGGCGACATGGTGCCTGTACGCGAGCTTGTCGAGCGTGTCTGCTCGGCGCTTGGCGTATCGCTGCGCTGGAAGCGGGTGCCGTTCTATCCCGCGCTCCCGCTGGCGCGTCTTGCGGAAATCGCGAGCCTCGCCCGCCCCGTTCCGAAAGAGCCTGTTGTCACGCCCTATACGCTCGGCCTCTTCGCGTTCCGGCAAAGTCTCGATATTTCCAAAGCGCAGCAGATGCTCGGCTGGCAGCCCAGGATTTCGCTCGACGAGGGGCTGGCCATGACCTTAGATGGAAGGCACGCACGATGAAGCCGGTCTTCGCCAACAGCGCTTTCGTCACGGTGCCGGAGCGGCTGTTCCTGTGCGGCGGAACCTGGCGGCGCGTGCCGTTGAAGGTGCGTTATGGCGTTTTCCGGCACCCGGCAGCCGGTCCTGTTTTGATCGACACGGGCTATGGTCCGAGCGTGACGCGGGGGCCGCGCGGCCTGGCGCTGCGCCTCTACAATGCGATCCTCGGTCCCGATCTGGTGGCGGCGGGCCAACCCGAAGCCGTTCTACAGCGGCTCGGCTTGAAGCCCGGGGATGTCGGGACCATCATCGTCACGCATTTCCACGCCGATCACGTTGCCGGTCTCCATCTCTTCCCGAAAGCGCGAATCGTCGCAAAGGCAGATGTGCTCCGGAAAATCCTGAAACAGCCCGCGCACAAGAACCTGCATCAAGGCATTTTCCGTGACCTGCTGCCGGTCGATCTCGCTTCGCGGGTGGATGACGTCGATGGCGTTGGCCTGCGCGAGGCTCCGCTCGGGCTCGGTGGAGGCCACGATCTCTTCGGCGACGGCAGCGTGCTCGCGATCGATCTTCCCGGCCACGCCGAGGGACATTTCGGTCTCTGCTTCGCCAACCTCCCCACGCCGCTTCTCTATGCGGTGGATGCGCAATGGTGCGCCGAAGCGCTGGAGGAGGGCCGCCGCCCCGGCTTCCCGGCCAGCCTGATCGCCGACGATCCTCAAGCACTTGCCGAGAGTACCCGCCGCGTTCTGGCGTTCCGTCAGGCGGGCGGCGAGGTGTTGCTGTGCCATGACCCGGCTGAAAGCCGCTACGATCTTGCCGCGGAGGCGCCATGACCGCCAGGCTCCGCATCCTTTCCGCCTTCGCGCAAACGGGATGGATCGTTCGCGCCGGCCGTTCGCGTGCCGCGTTCGAAAGGGGACAGTCCGCGGCCCTTCGCCACTGGCTGGAACGCGACCTGCCCGGCGTCGATTTCTATCGCGGCGCGCCGCCTCGGCTGGAGGGGCTGCCGATCATCGACAAGGCCGTCGTTATGGCGGATTTTGCGGCTTTCAACCGGGGGCGTATCACGGCGGAAGCGGGCTGGCGCGCGTTCGAAACGACCGGCCGGTGCGGCGATATCAGCATCGGCGCCAGCACGGGCACCAGCGGCAACCGCGCGCTCTACGCCATCACCGCCGCCGAGCAGGACCGCTGGCTCGGCACCATCCTCGCCAAGGCGGTGCCGCGGTTTCTCGTCGAGCCCGAACGTGTCGCCGTCATCCTGCCCCAGAATTCCGCGCTCTATGACGGCGCCCGCCAGTCGCGGCTGTTACGGCTGGAATTCTTCGACCTGCGGCAGGGCGCCGAACACTGGCTGCCGGCGCTGGAGGCCTTTGCACCGACGACCATCGTCGCGCCGCCGCGAGTGCTGCGCCATCTTGCCGAAACCTCCGGCCGGCTGGCGCCGCGACGGCTTTTCGCCGGCGCCGAAACGCTTGACGTGGTGGACCGCACGGTCATCGAGGCGCGTTTCGGCAAAAAGCTCGGGCAGATCTATATGGCGACGGAGGGGCTTTTCGCCGTGTCCTGTGCGAAGGGCCGGCTGCATCTGGCGGAAGACGCCAATGTCTTCGAATTCGAGCCTGTCGCGGACGGGCTCGTCGCCCCGCTGGTGACGAGTTTCCGGCGCCGGTTCCAGATCATGGCGCGCTATCGCATGAACGATCTCCTGCGCCTGTCGGACCGTCCCTGCGCATGCGGTTCCCCGTTGCGGGTGGTGGACGAGATCGTCGGCCGTCTGGACGATGCCTTCGTCTTCGAGCGTGCCGATGGCACGCGGCTGCTGCTAACACCCGATGTGATGCGCAACGCCGTGCTCGACGCCGCCCGTGCGATCACCGATTTCCGTATCGTCCGGGAAGCGCATGGCGGGATCATCCTTGTGCTGAAACCGGGCCTTGCAGACGCGGGTGCCATGGCGGCGCGGGATGCGCTCGGCCGGGTGTTTTCGCAGCGCGGGCTTGCTCCAGAGATTGTCGTGCGGCGCGAGACGATGGTCTTCGACGTGCATCGCAAGCTCCGGCGGGTGGAAAACCGCTTCCGGCCGGAGGGCGGGGCATGATAACGCTGCCGCAGCAGGACGAGCGGGTGCGCAATGCGCCGGACGCGGTTCGCCGCTTCGTCGCGCTTTTCAACGCCCATCCCGTATCCGAACTCATCGGCAATCTGGTCACGACGGTCGATTCCATCGCGGTCGAGGAACGGCATTTTCCGATTACCCTCAACGACCGTCGGGATGCGCCGACCTGCTATATCTGCTGCCCCAGCAGCGCCTATGTAGACTATGCCATCGACGAGACCCGCAATTTCGCGGCCGCCCCCATGGTGCGCAGCGCGGCGCGCGCCTTCATCCGCGCCTGCCGCCCGCTGGTGGCGGCAAGCGGGCTCGACCGGCAGGTACAGGTCAACAACTGGCTGCTGTCCACCAATCCGGTGCCGTTGATTTCGCCCTCGGCGGCGGCCTTCCTGGTAACGCAGTTGCGTGAAAAATATCCCGACAGGGCGATCGTCATCCGCTCGCTCAACGCGACGGCGGACGGGCCTTCCATGGCCAGTCTCAAGGCGGCGGGGTTTCGCTTTCTCGCCGCGCGGCGGGTCTATCTGTTCTCCGGCGAGGGTGCGCGGAAAACGCAGAACCAGGGATACGACCGCACGCTTCTCTCGCGCACGCCCTATCGCTTCGCATCCGGCGAGAGCTTTACGGAGGCGGACTACGTGCGCGCCGCCGAACTCTACAAGCTGCTCTATCTCGACAAATACACGCCGCTCAACCCGCACTATTCTGCGCTCTATATCCGCGAGATGCACCGGCGCGGTCTGTTCGACCTGATCGGCTTCCGGGATGGCGACGGGCAGTTGGCGGCGGTGTCGGGTTTCTTCGCCAATGGCCGCACGCTGACGCAGCCTATCGTCGGTTACGACACGCGTCTTCCGCTGAAGGACGGGCTCTACCGGCTGGTGATGGCGACGGGGCAGGGTATTGCCGCCGAACGCGGCCTGTTCTTCAACATGAGTGCCGGTGCAGGCCGATTCAAAAGTCTGCGCGGCGCAGAACCCGTTATCGAGTACAACGCCGTCTATGTCGCCCATCTTCCGCTGAAACAGCGTCTGGCGGTGCGGTTGATGGAGGGGCTGTTGCGGCGCATCGGCATTCCGCTTCTGGAGGCATTCGATCTATGAGTTTTTTCCCCGATGGTTGG
Source organism: Shinella sp. M31 (assembly GCF_049199205.1). NCBI lineage: Bacteria > Pseudomonadati > Pseudomonadota > Alphaproteobacteria > Hyphomicrobiales > Rhizobiaceae > Shinella > Shinella sp. M31. Next base: position 24,321 of record NZ_JBLZPH010000155.1, read on the forward strand.
CAGGCGGTGGCGATCGCGGCCACGATCGACAAGACGCCGCGGCGTATCCTGTTGTCCGGCCTGCCGGTCGTGCTGTTTCGCAGCGGCGCTGAGATCGCCGCGCTGCATGACCGCTGCCCGCACCGGCATGTGGAACTGTCGAAGGGCAAGATCGAAAACGGCGAGATCGAATGCCCGTATCACGGCTGGCGCTTCAATGCCGCCGGCGCCTGCACGGCCATTCCGGGGCTGACGGGCGCGGTGCCGGGGTATCGGGTGCCGAGGCTGAGGACGGTGGTGAAGGACGGCGTCGTCTTCGTCGCGCGCGGCGAGCCGGAGGGCGAACCCTATCTGCATTGCGCGGAGGGGCAGAAGATCATCCTGAAACTCGTGGAGAGCAGCACGCGCTCGACGCTGATCGATACGGCCGAAAACATCCTCGACGCCACGCACACGCATTTCACCCACAAGGGGCTGCTGCGCGGCCTGAGCAGCGAGCGCCAGCGCGTCCGCGTCGATGTGTCGGGCGGTCCGGGATGGGTCGAGGCGTGTTATACCGGCGAGGAGCGCCAGCACGGCCTGATCAGCCGGCTGCTGGAGGGCGACCGGGTCAAGACGATCGGGCGTTTTCGCGCGCCCGGCATTGCGGAACTGGAATATTGGGGGGCGAAGGGGCTGGTGCTTGCCACAACCTTCCATCTGCGGCAGGCCGCGGAAAACCAGGTGGACGGCATCGGCTGTCTGATCGGCCCGCGCGGCGGGATGCTCGATCACTTCAAATCCCTCGCCTTCCGGCCGATGTTCCGCATCGCGCTGGAGCAGGATCGCCGAGTGCTGACGTCGGCAAGCCTCAACGCGGCGCACTGGCCAGAGGCCTCTCCCATTGTCGGGCCGCTTGATTTCCTGCGCCGCAGCATCGAAGCCATCATGGCCGGCGACCTGCCGCCCGTCGCGGAAAAGCCGGAGACGTTTTACATCGAGCTTTGATCCGGCCCGTCCCATTCGATATCGCGGGTGGAGGCGCGCTGCAGAGAAATCCGGTGGCGGAGCGCCAGCATGGCGATCTCGCCAAGCGCCCGCCACTGCGCTCGTTTCGGGGCCGGGTCGTCAGGCCAGTCGAGCAGTTCGTCGGCGGCCTTCAAATTGCGCAGGAATGCGCCGACCGCCCCCGCCCGCAGCGCGGCCGGCAGGCCGTAGAGCCAGAGCGCGAGGCGGACCGTCTGCGGGCGCGCGACATCGGGTTCGACGGTTCCTTCGCCGGCGGCGATCGTTGCGGCGAAGGCCTGCGGATTTCGGAAGAAATGCAGGCCGCTCGTGCCGCGGGGATTGCACTCCAGCGGCAGCACGGTGCCGTCAGGCCGGCGGATCAGGTCGAAGGAGAGCTGGCCGGTCCAGCCGGTGCCGGCGGCAAAGCGGGCGACGAACGCCTTGGCGGCGCCGTTCTCCACCGGCACGAAATAGATGCCCGCCCCTTTGCCGGCCCGATAGACCGAGCGGTAGAGCGAGAAGGCCTGCAAACGGCCACCATTGGCGATGGCGTAGACACTGAGTTCCTCGCCCTCGAGGAATTCCTGGGCGACCCAGGGCGCCTGTAGCGTCGGGGCGAGCGCGTCGAGGTCTTCCGGCCGGGGGCAAAGCAGGACGCGGCTGGCGAAACGCGACCAGGCCGGCTTGAAGACCAGTTTCGACGCTGACCCGCTGACAGCGGCGAGGTCGGCCCGATCCCTGATAAGCGTCGTTTGCGGCGCGGCAAGGCCGAGGCCTTTGCACAGTTCGATGAAATCGAACTTGTTGTGCGCGCGGGCAAGGAGCTCGCTATCAGGGGCGAAAAGCCTAGCCGTCAGGTGCCGCTCGCGCCAGACGGCGGCGAGGTAGAACACCTCCTCACAGGTCGGCAGGACCAGCGAGATGCCTTGCCGTTTGACCAAATCTTCGACGGTGTCGCCATAGGCGTGCGGCTCGAAGCGCGGTGGCGGCAGGCGGACGTAGCGGGCGCAGGCGCGGCTGGCGGCGGAGAGGGGGGAGGCCGGTGTATCGGCCAGCACGACGCGCCAGCCCGCACCATGAAACAGCCGCGCCAGATGCAGCGCGACGGGTGCGCGTGCACCGGTGATCAGGACGGATTTGGTCGGGGTGGAGGCTGGCATCGGGTCCGGTTTTCGTAGGGGTTATTCTATAGACGATTCTGCTGTGCCGGATCACTCTACCGCTGCCCGCAGGGCCCGCGTGATCTCGTCGGCGAACATGGAGGCGGCGAGTGCCCGGCCGCGCTTTTCGCGCTGGACGAGGGAGAGCACGTTCTTGCCGAAGGTGCGGTCGCGGATCTGCACATAGGTGAGCAATCCGTTGCGCTGCTCCTCGGCGATATCGAACTTGCTCAGGAAGGCGATGCCGTCGCCGCTGGCGGCAAGGCATTTCATGGCCTCGATCGAATTGGTCAGGAAGGCCGGCTCGACGGCAAGCCCGGCTTCCGAAAAGGCATCGGCGACGATGCCGTGGATCAGCATCGACTTGTCGGCGAAGATCAGCGGATAGGGCTCGCAGAAGGAGAGCGGCAGGGTCTCCATGCCGGCGAGCGGATGTTCCGGCGAGACGATCGCGCCGAGCCGCGTGTCCATCTTCCACAGCGTTTCGAGCTGCGGCATGGCCGGCAGGTTGAAGGCGAGGCCGAGATCCGCCTCGCCGTCGATGACCGCCTGCACGATATCGCGCACGAACATCACGCGGATGGAGATTTTCAGCCGCGGATGGCGGGCACAGAAGCTCGCGGCCGCCTTCGGCACGATGCCGCCAGCCAGGCCATTCATGGTGGCAATGATCACCTCGCCGCTCTGCAAGGTCTTGATGTCGCGGATCTCGGCCTCGACCTGGCTGTATTCCTTGATTGTGCGGCGCACGTGGGCCAGCAGGATTTCGCCCGCCGGCGTCAGGCGCAGGCCGCGCGGCAGTCGCTCGAACAGCGGCTCGCCGATCGCCTCCTCCAATTGGAGCACATGCTTGTTGATGGCCGAAGGCGCGACGTTCAGCCGTTCCCCGGCCGCGCGGATCGAGCCCAGCCGCGCCACCTCGTCGATATAGCGCAGCACGCGGGAGTGCAGCATGGTGACCTCCTTCAAGCGCTCTCGAAAAGCGTACGCTTTGCGCGTAAAATACTGCTTTTCGGAAACGGTTCAATGGCGTCTTATGGCTTTCGAGAGGCGCGGAGGCAGGAGCCGCGCTTGCGGGGGAAACCCCGAACGAATGCCGGCCCGGCGACGGGCCGAAGAGACCGGAGGACCATCATGAACCAGCATGTAACCATCGCGGAGGCCGCCCACTACGACACGGTGCGGGCGATCTTCGCCATCCTGAACGGCGAGCGGGAGGCGGACCTGCTCCTGAAGAACCTGAACATCCTCGATGTTCACGGCGAGACCGTCTATCACGGCTCGATCCTTGTCTATGACAAGCGCATCATCGCGCTCAATCCGGACGAGAGCATCCTGAAAGTGAAGGAAGTCTTTGACGGCCAGGGGCTCTATGCCATTCCCGGCCTGATCGACGCCCATATCCATTTCGAATCCCAGCTCGCCCATCCAACCGCGCTGGCCGAGGCGATGGTGCCTTGCGGCACGACGACGATCTATTCCGAATGCCTCGATCTCCTGAGTGCGGCCGGCGAAGAGGGCGTCGAGGCGGCGCAAAAACTGTTCAAGGACTACGACAAGCTGCCCTATCGCCTCTATGCCTTCGCGCCTGGCAAGAAGACGGCGGCCAATGTCACCGAGGCGGTGCTGAAGATGGAACCGGTGATCGGGCTCGGCGAATTCGAGCACTTCACCTATTCCTCGGGCAATGACGACGATTTCCGCAAGGCGGCGTGGGTTCGCGCGCAGGGCGGCTTCATGAACGGTCACTGGGGCGTCACGGCGCTTTCCGACATGATCCTCAACTATCTGCCGGCAATCGGCTGCTCGAACAACCACGACGTCTGGAACGAGAAGGACCTCGAAAAGAGCGTCCGCTACGGCTTCCCGACGCATATCAAGTTCGGCGTCGGCAGCGCGGAGGTGATCAAGGTGCTGCTGCGCGCCATCGTCGACCGCAAATGGCCGACCGACAATTTCATGCTCTGCACCGACAATATCTCCATCGAGCGCCTGCTGACCATGGGCCATATGGACTGGATCATCTCGCTCTGCGCCGAGATGGGTATCAACCCGATCCATGCGATCAAGATGGCGACGCTCAACACGGCGCGCTCCTTCCACATGGAAGACAAGCTCGGCTCGCTGACGCCCGGCCGCTTCGCCGACATCGTGCTGACCGACAGCCTGTCGAAGATCAATCCGCGCTATGTGTTCAAGGACGGCGAACTGGTCGCCAAGGACCGCAAGCTGCTGACGAATGCCGAGATCGATTATTCCGGCATGTGCAAGAAGGGCGTTCCGGGTCTCGCCGGCCTCACGGCGGACCAGCTCGATATCGTGCCGCTCGAAATCTCCGAGGATGGCAGCAAGGCGAAGGTCTATCTGTTCGACGTCTATGGCCGCGGCCATGCGAAGTTCTACCAGGAGGTCTGGGTGCCGCTGCGCGACGGCAAGGTGGTGCCCGAGGTGGATGGTGTCAAATATTCGCGCCTCTCGGTCATCCAGCGCTATGCCGATGGCAAGCGTCATGTCGTCAACGGCCTGTTCAAGGGCGTGTCGATCG